>JBAVGL010000046.1:0-8843 GCA_049684795.1 Chitinivibrionales bacterium
CATAAAGCGAACCGGAATTGGTAATTTGATTTATGAATGAACGTTTATTTCAATATCTCTTGTGGGGACAAACCACGGACCCAGTAAGGTTCAAGAACCAGTCTGAATTTATTACCTGGGCTGGACCTTTGGGGTTTTCAGCGGATGACTGCCGGGGGGCCTGGTCTATGCTTTCGGCAATCCGGCCATTGTATGGTGAGTCGGTTTTTAAGTGAGGGAATTTTATGACCATTGACATTCTTGCGGAAATCAAAGGCCGAACGGCGCGCGCAGCCGAACCGGACCCGAGCGCCATATCTGCCGAAGTCCCAGGCCAGGGAAGCGGGACGGTCCTTGATGAATCGGCGGGATCGGCGCCGGCCACGATCGGGGACCGCGGAAATTTGCCGGCCGGGGCTCAGGGGTCGAATTATGAGCCGAATAAAATCAAAATACCGGATGACGTCGAATATTACACACCGGCAGAGCTGGCCGAACTTCTCCGGGTTAATGTGCGTAGTCTGGAAAAATGGATAAGACATTTACCAGTTGTGAAGGTTGGACATTTTAATCGATTTCCACGAATAGAAATTCAGAAGCGTTTATTATCGGGATCATTATTGCCTCAAAAAATCCGGTCAAAACTGAAATAGGGATTATGTTGCCTTGTTTCGTAATTGTTCGTATATTATCCGCGTGTCGTGCTTGTAGAAAGGTTTTTCTATGAGCATGAAGGAAAAAGAACCTGGCCTATGGCTTCTTGATGTGCGGGTCTGGAAATCCGGGAAGGAATTCCGAAGACGCGAGGAAGTCCATGGCGGGCAAAAAGCGGCGGATGCGCGGGCTGCTGAAATCCGTAAGGAATTGCAGGCGCGGTCCGAAAAAGAACCGCGTTCTTTGAAAGTAACGGAAGCCAGTACATTTCAAGAGGCACTTGACTTTTATCTCAATAGAAACGACGTGGGAAGCAATCGGCATTACTTTGAACGTCTTAAATGCGACATGGGGGCTGTGCCTTTATGCGACCTTGCCGAACACTTTGACAAATGGGTTTTATTGATGCGTCAAAGCCGAAGCAAGCAAACGGGCCGGGCCTTAAAACCCGCGACCATAAACAGGTTTATCGCATGGAGCAAAGCGGCGTTAAATTATTGTGTCGCTTTTGGAGTCATTAAATCAAACCCGCTCTCACATTTCAGAAAAGCAAAAGAGATTCCCCGCGATATCGCATTGAATGATATCAATCGGAAGAATCTTTTCAACGTGCTTGAGCGTGAAGCTTCTTTCCTTGTCCCTTTGGTGAAGTTCGCTCTTTTGGTCCCATGCCGGACCGGGGAGCTTTTACAGATGCGGCGCGATAACCTGGACTTGTTCAATAATGCCATACGTGTAGGTTGTGGCGTGATGAAAAATAAGGAAATGGCCGCGTGGAAACCTATTCCCCCATCGATGAGGGAATATTTTATCAACCTTCCCCCCGCTTCGGAATTTCTTTTCCCGCGTAAGATCGGCGAACGCTTCGAACGGATAAAAGTCTTTCCCTATGGATTATTTCGGCGCTGTTTAAAGCTTGCCGGGCTTATGGGTTGGCGTCTCCATGATGCCAGACACGAAGCCGTAAGCAGCATGTTGAACCACAATACACCCGAGGCCGTGGTCTGCATGGTTGCCGGTTGGTCAAGTACGGCAATGTTGCGGACGTACTACCACCGGGACGGTCTGCAATCCCTCAAAATGGTTAGGTTTGGACCTGAAATTTCCGCAAAACCGGACACTGTACGGTCAACGCTTATGGAAGCAATCTAACCTAAGACTATATCAATAAAAGAGATGTGCAAAAAGCGGCAAAGGATTTTAAGTCCCTTGTGTCTACCTATTCCACCACCCGGGCTACATAGGATAATAAATATTAAATCTTTTTCTTGGACAAAATCATAACATATGTCCTTGCGGCAGCGGCTTCGCGCAGGCAAGGCATTTTTTTTCCGACAATCCTGGTCTAAAATGGCTTTGGGAGGAAAAGAAAGCAAGAAAAAACCCCTGGACAACGCGGTCCAGGGGTTTTTTACGGTCAGTGATCACACTGAACGAAGGTCGCGATCAGAGTATCCTGTTTTTAAGCATGACGTCAAGGGCTTTTTCGGCATGGGTCGGAATGGGATAATCGTTGTTTGCGATCCTCTTCTGGATTTCTTCGACGATGGGTATCCTGATATCAGGGGCCGCATCGACAGCTTCCTTGACTTTTTGCATATTCAGGGAAGATTCGGAAAGCTCGACCTGCTCTTGTCCCATGACCTGGCTCTTGGTTTGCGCGGTTTTTTTACCGTTTTTCGCGACCGTTTCATACGTCTGAACTTGAAAGGCCGGCGATACTTGTTTTACGTCCATAACAATCACCTCTGTTCCTTGCGCCCCCTCGTCTTATTCAAGAAGTAGGGGTATTCTTCCATCCCTGGAAGTCTGTCCATCCCTGGTCTTTCCCCGTTTTGACATTCCCTCCGTGGATAGGGGGCTGTCCTGATCGTCATTATCTATATCGGTATGCGGCAATCCTGTCTTTAGCCAAAACACTAAAAAATCCATAGATAAAAAAATCTTTGCAGTATGATTTTTTGCCAGTTAAATAGATTAAATGATTGCGGCTCCAAGTGTCATGGCCTTTGGGCTCAAAATTGCAATCTACTGCTTGATTTTGCCGCATATTCCAGGTATTTTAGAGAGACTTGCCTGCTTATGACCAGGTTAAGGAATCTTACCGCAAACAAAGCGGCTCCAATCTGTTTCAAACCATGAAAGCTGACCCCATGACTTTGAATTCGCCATTTCTCGCGACGGGCATCGGCAGCATGCCGTTTATTGACCCGGAACATGCGATAGACGTGTCTCTTGCCCGAATGCCGGAAGCGCCCTTCTGGCCCCAACTGCCCAAGTTGGGTTTAAACGAACAAATGGAAATCCAATACTCGGAGGGCATGCCCTGCGTTATCGCTGACCGGGGAAAAGGTCGTATTTTTTTTGACACGTCAAAAGATTATTCCGAAGAGTTCGCCGCTTTTTACGAATCCTACCTGATGGCCATGGATCCCGATGCCGGAAACGGAGATTGCTCGAAGATGGCGATCAGTCCGGATTTCTCAAAAGGCATTTATGCTTTGGAAGCCCGGTTGAAAAAAACATCACATAAGCTTCCTTTCGTTAAGGTGCAGACTACCGGGCCATGCAGTTTTGCGCTTACCGTGGTCGATGAAAGTAAACGAGCAATATATTATAACGAAGAATTTCGTGATATGATCGTCAAAGCGCTTGCCATGAAATGCCGGTGGCAGATACAAAAATTCCGTTCTTTTGCCGAAAAGGTGATCTGTTTTATTGATGAACCCATCCTTTCCGCGTTCGGCAGTTCAACGTATGTATCGGTGACACGGGAAAATGTGGTGGCGCTTCTTACCGAAATGATCTCTGCCGTGCATAGCGACGCCGGTATCGCGGGCGTCCATTGCTGCGGCAACACCGAATGGAGCATACTCATCGACGCGGGCGTCGACGTGGTCAATTTTGACGCGTTTGAATATGGGGAAACCATTCTCATGTATGCCGATGCGGTTAAAAAACACCTTGAAAGCGGAGGAACGCTCGCATGGGGCATCGTGCCCACATCGCCGAAAATAAGGGAGCAATCCGTTGAAGGTCTTGCCGAAAAATTGGAAACCTTGATGGACAAACTAGCGGCAAAGGGAATCGATAAAAAACTTATAATCGATTCTGCCGTGCTCACTCCCGCCTGCGGCACTGGTTCGCTGGGAGCGGCGGACGCGGAAAAGGTGTTCCAGACCCTTTCCGGATTGTCCGTTGCGATGAGGAAAAAATACCTGTAGATGAAGCCATTCAAAATCGCGATTTCCGGCAAGGGCGGCGTAGGCAAGTCAACGCTGGCTGCCGCCATGTCCCTGCTTCTGGCCCGGCGCGGCGGGAAAGTGCTTGCGGTCGACGCCGATCCCGACGCCAACCTCGCGGCGTGTCTTGGAATGACGGAAGATGCGCAGAAGGCCATTGTGCCCATTTCGCGGCAAATCGCGCTCATCGAAGAGCGCACCGGCGCAAAAGTAAAGCAATACGGCCAGATGTTCAAACTTAACCCCGAGGTTTCCGACATTGCCGACAACTATGCCGTGACCCATAGCGGCGTTTCGCTTTTGGTGCTGGGGGCCATTGAAAAGGGCGGTTCGGGCTGCGCATGTCCGGAAAACGTACTCATTCGCGCACTTGTTTCCGACTTAGTGCTTCACAACGACCAGGCCCTGATCATGGACATGGAGGCTGGCATCGAGCACCTCGGACGCGGCACGGCCCGAGGCGTGGACGCCATGGTCGTCGTGGTCGAACCCGGCCAGCGGTCGATCGACAGCGCCCACCGGATCATTGCTATGGCCGACGACATCGGGCTTAAAAACATAAAATTTGTCCTGAATAAAGTGGCGTCTTCGGGGGACGAGGATTTTGTCCGTGGCGCCCTTGCCGGTAGGGAAGTGTTGGGCGTTGTTCCTTTTTGCGAGGACCTTCGCCGGGTCGACAGGAACGGGAAATCGGTCCTTGACGGGATACGGGGAGAGGTTTTACATGAATTTACGGATATTTTGGGAAAGTTAATTGATATGTAGTAGGGGTTCAAAATTTTGAACCACTGTATTATAATCAGGAAAAAAATGAACCAAAAACCAAAAAAAATAGAAGACCGGGTCTGGGACAGCGCGTCGATCGAGATGCTGGGAAAAGCCCAAAGGGACTGCGTGGACACGTGCTTTTCCCGCATGGACACCCAGCGTGTTCAATGCGCCTTCGGTACATCGGGAGTTTGTTGCCGTATATGTTATATGGGGCCGTGCCGCATAACGAAAACCGCGCTACGCGGCGTATGCGGCGCCAATGCCGACACGATCGTGGCGCGAAATTTTTTACGGGAAGTTGCCGGCGGGACTGCGGCGCATTCGGACCACGGCCGTCATCTCGTGCTTCTGCTTAAAAAGGCATCGCAGGGCGAAAGCGGCGATTACCAGATCAAGGACGAACGCGCCCTGCGCATGGCGGCCCGTTTGTATAAAATCGAGGAAGCAGGGCGTTCGAAAGAGGCCGTTGCTTCGGATTTGGCCGATTTGTTTCTGGAGGAATTTACATCACAGGAACACGCGCTCAAAACCCTCGGACTGGCGCCCGGTAAACAGCAGAACGTCTGGACCGAGCAGGGAATCGCGCCGCAGGGGATCGACAGGACCGTAGTCGAGTCGCTCCACCGCACGCATATGGGCGTGGACCACGATTACCGCAACCTGCTTATGCACGCTTTTTCCACGTCCCTGGCCGACGGCTGGGGAGGCTCGCGCATCGCGTCAATCGCCTCCGATATCCTTTTCGGGACCCCGTCGCCCGTGCGAAGCAATTCGAACCTTGGCGTGCTGGGCAAAAACACCGTGAATATCATCGTGCACGGGCACGAGCCCGCGCTGTCCGAAATGCTTTCCATTGCTGTCAAGGAACCGGAGATCATCGAGTATGCTAAAAAAGCGGGAGCGCAGGGCGTCACGCTGGCGGGCATCTGCTGTACGGCCAACGAAATACTTATCCGCCACGGTATTCCCGTCGCGGGCAACTTCCTTCAGCAGGAGCTGGCGATCGTCACCGGCGCGGTGGAGATGATGATTGTGGACGTCCAGTGCTGCATGCCCAGCCTTCCCGAAGTCGCGCGGGCCTATCATACCGAAATCGTATCAACCTCCGACATCGCTAAAACCGAAGGCGCCACGCACCTTTCTTTTAAGGAAGACGACGCGCTCGCTTCGGCGCGGGGACTCATCAAACGCGCAATCGACAATTTTAAAAACCGTGACCCTGAAAAAGTTTTCATTCCCACGGCCACGAAACCCCTTGTCGCCGGGTTCAGCGTCGATGCCATCAAATATATGCTCGGAGGCACGTTCAGGCCGTCTTTCCGGCCTTTGAACGACGCAATTATTCAAGGTCGCGTCAAGGGCATCGTGGGCATCGTTGGATGCAATAATCCCAAGACAAAGGTCGACGCCTACATCAACCTGCTCACGAAAAAGCTCATTGAAAACGACGTTTTAGTGCTCAAAACAGGGTGCGCCGCGATCGCTTCCGCAAAGGAAGGGATGCTCACGCCCGAAACGGCGCGTAATCAGGCCGGGGCGGGACTGCGCGAGGTATGCGAGGCCGTGGGCATGCCGCCGATTTTACACATGGGGAGCTGCGTGGACAATTCACGGATACTCGAAGCGGGCACGGAGGTGGTTTTGGAAGGCGGTTTGGGTGACGACCTTTCCAAAATACCGGCGGTTGGCGTAGCGCCCGAATGGATGAGCGAAAAAGCGGTGGCCATAGCCTGTTATTTCGTGGCATCGGGCGTCGACGTGGTACTCGGCCACCCATTCCACGTGTCAGGGTCCGATAATGTCAACAAATTTCTGAGCGAGGAAACAATCAATCGCTTCGGCGCTTCTTTCCACGTCTGTGAAACCCCCGAAAAAGCCTTTGACGCCGTCATGGCGCTGCTCGATGCGGCGCGGAAAAAGCTGGGCATCGACACAAAGGCGCAGCGCAAGCTGTTCGACATGAGCGACAGGAGAAAACAGAATGTCTAAGATCATCTGCGCCAGCGCCATCGACGGGGCCATCGAATGGGTGGCCCGCGCGGAGGCCATGCTTGACGCAACTATAAAAGAAAAGGGCCTTGACCAGCCAATCGGGTTTCCTGATACAGCCTATTATTTTCCCGTCATCTACTCCTTTACCGGGGAAAAAATCAAGAAAGTTTCGGACATCCGCCGCGCGCTGATGAAGGCCAAGGAGCTGCTTCCGCAGCGGCCTTCAGCCGAAGTCTGGTTGCCGTATCTGGGCAATACGCTTGACGCGGGCGTCGCGGCGCTTTTCGCGTGCGAAATCATCGAGGCCTGCAAGTATCTTTTAGGGCCCGACCCGGTTAACGGCATCTGGCTGGGCGCCGCCAGCGACGTGATCATGCGCGAGCGCGGGATTGAGTTCGTGGACGGGACCGCGCCGGGTTTCGCGGCCATAACCGGCGCCGCCCCCACCAATGCCATCGCCGTGTCAATCGCCCGCCAGCTCCAGGAAAAAAACCTCTACGTGTTCATGGCTGGATGTACAAACGGCAGGCAATTTGCCGAACAGCTTGAGGAAGAGGGCGTGCAGCTTGGCTGGGCAACGCGGCTCGTTCCGTTCGGCCGCGACGTTTCGGCGCTCATTTACGCGCTGGGCTTCGCCAACCGCGCGGCGCTGTCGTTTGGCGGCGTGGTGCCCGGCGACTTTGCCGCGAACCTTCGCTACAATAAAAACCGCATTTTCGCCTTTGTCCTTGCCTTCGGCGAGGTCACGCCCGACAAATACGCCGCGGCGGCTGGGGCAATCAACTACGGGTTTCCGGTGATCGCCGATACCGATATTCCGCAGATACTGCCTACCGGCGTATGCACCTATGAACATGTGGTTTCGAACGTTCCCTACGATGCCATGGTCGAGCGGGCCCTGGAAATACGCGGATGCAAGGTAAAAATCACCAAGGTCCCGGTTCCCGTGCCCTACGGCGCGGCCTTCGAGGGCGAGCGCATACGCAAGGCCGACGTGTACGCGGAGTTCGGCGGAAACAAGACCATCGCCTTCGAGTTCGTCACGTCGACCGACCTCGACCGGATAGCCGACGGCGACATCCGGGTGATCGGGCCCGACATCGACGCCGTGCCTGAGGGAAGCGTGCTGCCGCTGGGCATTTGGGTGGAGGTGGCGGGACGGAAGATGCAGCCGGATTTCGAGCCTATTCTTGAACGCCAGATACATCATCTTGTCAATGGAGCGGAAGGCATCTGGCACATGGGCCAGCGCGATATCGTGTGGACGCGGGTGTCGAAGGCGGGGTTCGCCAAAGGGCTCCGGCTGCGCCATTACGGCGAAATCCTCCACGCCAGGTTCCTTTCCGATTACCCTGCCATTGTTGACAAAGTAAAAGTAACGCTCATCACCGACCCCGTCGAGGCCGAAAAGCGCCTGGCCGTCGCCCGGAGGATCTACGACGAACGCAACCGCCGCATGGAGGCCATGACCGACGAATCGGTGGACATTTTCTACTCGTGTCTGTTATGTCAATCATTCGCGCCCAATCACGTTTGCATCATCACGCCGGAGCGCCTGGGGCTGTGCGGCGCCTACAACTGGCTCGACGGCAAGGCGGCCTATGAAATCGACGAGACCGGGCCGAACCAACCCGTGAAAAAAGGCGATTGCGTTGACCCTAAAAAGGGCGTGTGGAAAGGCATCGACGAATTTGTGTATCTTAACAGCCACAAAACAATCGAAACCTTCTGCGCGTATTCGATCATGGACCGCCCCATGACCAGTTGCGGCTGTTTCGAGGTCATTTGCGCCTATGTGCCCGAGTGCAACGGCATTATCGCGGTCAACCGGGAGTATACCGGCGAAACGCCCGTGGGCATGACGTTCTCGACCCTGGCGGGCAACGTGGGCGGCGGGGTGCAGACGCCGGGGTTCATCGGTTGCGGAAAGGTATACCTTACGTCAAGGAAATTCATTTCCGCCGAAGGCGGGCATAAGCGGCTCGTCTGGATGCCGACCTCGCTTAAGCAACAGCTTGCCGATGATTTAAGCAAACGATTCGAAGAGCAGGGGGCCGCGGGACTTTTAGATAAAATCGGAGACGAGATGACCGCGATGACCGCCGAAGAACTGCGTGTATTTCTGGAAAAGGCCGGACATCCGGCCCTTTCAATGGAAGATATGGGCATGTATGCGCAAGCGGCGGATTCCGGACCGGACGCGTC
>JBAVGL010000047.1:0-8576 GCA_049684795.1 Chitinivibrionales bacterium
GGAGACTTCCCAGGATATTCCTGGAGCGCCGGCCGGCTTGGCGGCCGGTTCTTTCTTGTCCGCTTGTCCAGCTATAACCGGTTTCTCTTCCGGTTTTCCCGCAGTGCCGGGGGAAGCTGGCGCCGTGGCCATGAGCGCCGGGCCTTGCCCGGAAGCGGCTTGTTTACCCGTTCCCGAGGTGGAGGCTTCCGAGGCCTCCGAGGCCTTTTTTCCCTTTGGCGCCGCGGACGCGGGGCCGGGTGCGGACATTGGCGCCGCGGCAGCCGGTTGGGACGGCGCGGAGGCGACCTCAATCATAACGCCCGACCAATTTTCAAGACCGGCTATGGCATCGGCCGGAATGGACCCTTGTTTGAAGGTCCCGGCATCGGGGCTATAGGTCCCGAATCTTCCCGGTTCTATTACAATGGATTCCCCTTTTGAAGATTCCATCCGTACCGTGCCCCTTAAAACGGCGACGCTGGGTTCACCCGCTTTCGTCAATTTAATCGCCGCTGCCGTGCCGATGGGCGTTATCGTACACCCGCGCGTCACGATTTTGACAGCCGTAACTTCGCTCGGCGTTTCCCTTTTGAGAAAGATCTGTCCCTGATCGAAATAAATCCCCGCGCTCGTGTCCGTGCCTTTTAAGCAAAGACGACTCTCCCCCCGGATGAGCAACGCGCATCCTTTTCCCATCGAAATCGTCGCGCAATATTTATCGTCAACGTACAAGGAATCGGAAAGCCCCACGGCCGCGCTGTCTTTAATCGCCGCCCAGTAATTTGTTTTAGCCTGCCAGAGCAATACCACTCCCGTGTCCGCTTTTACCTGGAATGAAGCTGCCCAACCGTTCTGAATACAAATCACGAGGCTCAACACCACCACGAAAAGCCTTACCTGCATACGGTCCTCCCCTTGAGGGTTTTTATTTACGATAACATTCCGGCCCATACTATTCAATATATCGTTATTGTCGCGCGTCATTGCGCGCACTGTTTTTCAAGCCCACAGTTTCCAGCCACGGCCGCAATTGTTCCCACGCCTCCTCCGCTGAAAGCGCCCCAAGGCTTGCCTGCGGATCGATATTTTTTGGAAGCGACCGGTCCCCCACGTTCAAGGCGGTCCATACGGGAAACCCGTCCATTTTTTTCCGGATGACCAGACAATGGCCGCCACAAGGCCCGTTTCGTTTCTCATCCGTCGGGCCGAAAATCCCCACGGTCGGCGTTCCTTGACATGCTGCAATATGCATGATCCCCGAATCGTTGCAGACGCATACGGAACACAGCGACAGCAATGCCGCCGTACGTTGCAGCGAAACGGGGGCCACGACATGCGCCAGAGCGCCCATCGATGCGGCGCATTTTTGCACGACATCGGCCTCGTCAGGGCCGCCAAAAACCAGCGCTTCCGCGCCCAGGGCCGCGCATGTTTTGTCCGCGAGCCCGGCAAATTTCTCGGGATCCCATCGTTTGGCCGCCATGCCATGTTCCGCGCTTGATCCCGGGTGCAACCCGACGAACCGTTTGTTCATCGAAAGGGACGCCGCGTAGTCCCGCGCCCAGGCACGGTCCTGCTCGTTAAAAAGCGCCGGGAAACGTATTTCACGGTCCGTCATCGACAGGTCTTTCCTTACAAAATATTGCGTTAAGGCAAGGTTCTGGCGCACATCGTGAAGATGCGGAGCCACGGGCAGTTTTTTGTTGCAAAGAAACGATAATTTCGAAAGGGGAGAAACATGATATTTAAAACCGTATCGCCCGGGTATCCCTAAAATCAGGGGAAGCAGGTTGTATTGCCAGGTATTTGAGGGGAAATAATTTAAACAAACGTCGTAGCGTTGCCCAAGCAGGCCGACGAAACTCCTTATGACGCCCCACGTGTTCTTCGGTGATTTCGTGGGATCGAACACATGAACCTTTTCCCACAATGAGTCGCCTCGGGCAAGCGAGGCAACGCCTTCCCGCAAAGCAAGCATCTGGACCGAGGCGCCGGGCATTGACCGCTTAAGCGCGGAAAATGCGGGATAACATAACAGGTAATTGCCTATGCCTATGGGGCAGACGCAGAGGATTTTCATGGCCGTTCGAGCGTTTCTCGAATTGTGTACGTGTCATGGTGCGTCACGTTGGCGATGAGCTCCCCGATCAGGCCGATGGAAACGAACTGGATGCCCATGATGACGGCGCCGATTGACAATAGAATAAGAGGCCTGAGGTGCATGTGCCGCGTGACAAGCCATCCCACGCCGAAATAAGCCAGCACCGCGCACCCAGCGATTACCAGGAGAATTCCGATCATCCCGAAAAAATGCATGGGGTTTTTTAAATACTTCCGCAGAAAAAGGATGGTAAGCAAATCAAAGCTTCCCTTGAAAAACTTGCTGAACCCGTACTTTGATCTGCCGAATTTCCGCGGATGGTGCGGAACGGGCATTTCGGTGACCTTATAACCGTCCCAGTGCGCAAGAGCGGGCAGATAACGGTGCCGTTCCCCGTAAATATCCAGGCCTTTGGCAACAACGGCCCGATAGGCCTTGAAACCGCAGTTTAAATCGTGCAGCTTGACGCCGGTGATACAGGACATGCACGCGTTCCAGAGTTTTGAGGGCGCGGTGAAAAATACAGGGTCATAGCGTTTTTTCTTCCATCCCGAAACGAGGTCCCACCCTTGATCGATCATGGCAAGCATGTCGGGAATGACGGAAGGATCGTCCTGCAGGTCGGCGTCCATCGTGACGATGACGTCTCCCCTGGCTCTGTCGATCCCGACGCTGAGCGCGGCCGATTTCCCGTAATTACGGCTGAAGCGGAAAATACGGACGCGCGGCGCGTACTTTTCATAGAGTTCTTTGAGGACCTCAAATGAGCCGTCGGTGCTGCCGTCATCCACAAAAACGACTTCATATGAGATCCCTATACCGTCAAGCGCGCCGGCAATGGCGTCCATCAAAAGAGGGACGCTTTCCTTTTCGTTAAGCAATGGAACGACTATTGACAATTTCATGAGAGGCCGTGCTCCTTGGTTTCACGATGAAAAAAAATCCTCCTGGTATGGAAACGATGATGCCGACGATCGAGGTCAAAAACCCCATGATAAACGCCGCATGGGGCGCGAACCCGGCCAGCATGAATAGCGCGCCGCCGATGCCTTCGCGCACGCCGAAGGGCAGCGGAATGATCATGAGCATGGCGAGCATGGGGACGAAAATAAAAAAATAATGCACGTTTGCCAATGTCAATAAACCGAGCGCCGCGGCGCAGGTAATGTTGCCGCCGATCCGCAGGAGCTGAATAACGGTCGACAATGCGGCGACCGGAAGGATCACATGGCGGTCGTGCGCTTCCAGGATCACCTCCGAGGCAAGCGTGGTGATTCCCTGTTTCATCGCCAACGGCAGGAAACTTCCGGAAACAAGTGCGAAAAAAATTTTCTGGAACCGCGAGGAAACAATAAGAACAAAAAGCCCGACCAGTAGCCCGAAGGTCACGAGCAAGGCGATGAGCGCGATATCGAGACTTCGGCTTTCAATGGCCTTTTGTTTGAGAAGAAGAACGCTTCCCGCAACGGCAAACGCAAGCATCGCGATCAACCCCGCGAAGCGGTCAAGGAACGTGGCTGCAAAACCGGCCTTTCCGCTGCTTTTGTCGAGTTTCAAATAGGTTATGCGTATCGCGTCGGCCGCGGCCATCCCGAATATGAAATTGCTGAAGAACATCCCGATGAAATAGAGCCGCGAGCTTTTGCCGTATGAAAGGTCGATGCCTTTGTTTTTGAGAAGGATCATCCACTGAAACGCTCCGACACAATTGCTGATCAAAAACACCGCCCCGGTCGCAGCCAGCCACTTCACGCGGGCATGCATGACGGTCACGACGATCGCGTTCCATCCTAATTTGTCAATAATGTACCACATGACGCCCGCGGTAATGAGCAGCTTGATCGTGGTGGAAACGGTTTTTTTCATAAGGCGCCCGGTTTAAAATATATCACGCAAAAATGCGCCGGGGGGGCGTTCAGCACAGGCAGATCAGGTTTGAAGGCAAGGCCCAAATTATTTTATCAAACCATGGAAAAAATACTCGTCACGCCCCTCGTCGGGATGGGTGACACGCTCATGACCACCCCGGCGCTGAGGCTCATAAAATCGCATCATCCCGACTGGCACATCACCTATTTCACCTTGAGCACATCTAATTATGAACTGCTTAAAAACAATCCTTATATAGATTCGCTCTGGTTTTATCCCGCCAAGACCGTTGGTTTTTTAAAAGGCCCCGCGCATATAGCAAAAAATTTTTTCGGGAAATACTCAATAAGCCTTACCTTTTACCCGGCAAACAGAATGGCCTACAACCTCTTTGCGCTCATTAGCGGCGCGCCCAAACGCATCGGACACAGGTATCTTCACAATAATTTTTCGCAAGGTAACTGGCTCAAGAATTATACGGTCCGTGAAGACCCGCAATTGCATTGCGTTGAAGAAAATATCCGGATACTTTCTTTTCTAGGCATTTCCTGCGAAAAGGAAGCTATCCCTAAAATGGAAATATTCCTTACTCCGGAAGAACGGGAAAAGGCCGCTGATTTCCGCAAACGGCTCGGCAGCGCTGAAATTATCGGCGTGCACGCCGGAACGAGCACCTTTAAAGGGCAGGACAAGCGCCGCTGGCCCCGAAGGCATTTCGCGGAACTTATCAAACGTTTTCCCGATTGCCGCTTTGTGCTTTTCGGCACGAAAGAAGAAGCGGAAACAAACAGGTACATTGCCTCAACGGTGGCCGACAGGGAGCGAGTGACCGTGCTTGACAACCGGCCCCTGCGCGAGGCAATCGCGATAATCGGGACGTGTGACGCGTTCGTGACCAACGATTCGGGGCTCATGCACATTGCCGCCGCGATGAACGTGCCGACCCTCGTTCTTCTGGGCCCCACGAACCCGGCGTATATTTACCCCTGGAAAGTCCGCCACAAAATCGTGCGCACGGGCATAGCATGCTCGCCGTGCTTTTATTACAGCCCGAAGCCGCTCAGGTGCATAGCAAACATCAATTTCAAATGTATGTCGGACTTGACGGTTGACATGGCGGAGGACGGGTTGATGGAACTGCTTAAGGCGGAATGACGCTGATTGTGTTTTTTAAAAATCACGCTTGCGTTCTGAGCACATGTGCATTCATCCTTTAATCCTTTTTCTTTTCAAGCAGCTTATTTACATGGCGGTCAAAATCCGATTCTAAAAGTCTTTCCTGGATTATTCGATACTTTTCATATTCTTTTTCAACAAAGGTTTTCGCGATAGCGGCGCTAATGGTTCCAGGATTGCCTAAAATATCCTTTTCATTAAACTTCAGGAATGCATTAAGTTTTTCCGCCCAATCCTTCATATTCATGACTTTTCGATCAGTGGCCTGCATTTCGGCATAGTCCAGATACATCGAAACGATCCTGTTGAGGCCGGTCAATTCCTTTTCATCCAGATAGTTCTTTGCGATACTAACGTCCGTTTTTCTGATTTGTCCCTTGGGTGCATTTTTCCATGCTATTAATCCCATATTCGCTTTTTGGCTATCGGCGCGGGTGTAAATAATCTCGGCGGCAGTTTGATGGCTGATCGCCCAATGCAATTTGTTCTGCACCGTGGCAAAAAACCGTTGCGTTGTGTCGCTGTTCGCGTCGTAATCCGCGCCAGTTGCTCTTCAAAGTAGTCTTTGCCGAAGATATTATTAGGGTTTTTAAGCCGCTCATCGTCCATGGCAAAACCTTTAATAATATATTCTTTCAAGCGCTCGGTCGCCCAAATGCGAAAATGAGTGGCTCGTGTTGAATTAACCCGGTAGCCAACGGAAATTATTGCATCTAAATTATAGAATTCTATGTTACGGGAAACCTGCCTGCCGCCTTCGGTTTGAACTTGTGCAATTTTTGCACAAGTTGCCTCTTTCCGTAATTCATTGGTTTCATAGATGTTCTGCAGGTGTTTTGTAATCACGCTTCTCTCGACATCGAAAAGATCAGCGATTTTGGCCTGTGTAAGCCAGATGTTTTGATCGCGCAGAAAAATTTCGACTTTGACCTTGCCGTTTGGCGTTGTGTAAAGCAAAAATTCGGTGAAGCTGTTATTGGGAACAACAGACTTTTTTTTCTTATTCATGCTGCATCACCTTTTTTCTTCGTACTTAAGTTCTTTCCCCATGCGATACTTTATTAAGTGGCTTTTCCAGGAAGTTGAAAGTTACTTTCACAAGTTTGTTTAGGATATTTGAAGTCATACTGACTTCAATCGTTTTTTAGTGTATATTATTATCATGATCACAGCGCCGGAGATAGCATCTCCGGCTCGACGCCTTCTCAAGTTCGCTTGGGGGGCGTTTCTTTTTTTATCCGAAAGTTTCGCTTCTTCCTATCGCCGTCTAATTCCTCACCGTTTCAAAGGCGTCTTTCACGGCATCTTCGCGTTTCCTAAACCGTAAAAACCTTCAATACTTCATCCCCATAATGATTAATGACCTTCACGGCTATCTTGCCGGTTTCAGGTTTGGCAAACGGTCTGCTGACGGTACTGTAGAGGCTTGACCACGCCGCTTCATCGATCTCTGCGCGAAGCGCGCGCTTGAGTTTGTCGTAGGGGTCGCCCGCGCCGGTAAAATAGGCGTGACGGACAAAGAAGCTCTCGCCGTTATAATCGGTGTCGATAAACCAGCAGGCGATATCATCGGTGGATGACGAACGGATTTCACCGGTTGTCGGGTCGTATACGTCAACGCCTTTGATCATGGCGGTAATTTGCCCGTTTTTCTGCTTCTTGATTTCGACGTCCGGTTCGCCGAAGACCATGAAAAGGTTTCCCGCGCCGGTCTTCTTGAGAAGCTCGTCGCCCATTGCCAGATCTGGATTCATTCGGGCGGGCAGCACAGTGAGATTGCCGTACCGTTTTGCCTCTTCGGAAACATGCGGATCAAATGCAAAGCCGCAGACAAGAAGCAAATCGTATCCAATGCCCTGCACGGCTTCTTTTGCCGCTTCTTTGACCTGCATCGGGCCGACCGTGCCTTGTTCAGGGCCAATGGAAACCGCCACGCGGCGCGTTTTTCCGCCCGCGTCGGTGTATTCCCCGGTCGCGTGAAGCCAGGCGCCAGCGAAAGGGTTTAGTGAATCGAATTTCAGGCGTTCGCCTTTCTTGGTGTTCTGCACTCCCGCCTTGCGAAGGTTTTCAAGAATCATCGTTGAAAAATCTTGGTGTTTTTTAGCTTCCTTTTCGGTAACCGTACCGTCCATGTCGCTGTCCGCCGTGGAAAGCACGCGATGCGGCGAAAGGCTCTCTACTGTAAACGGGCCGCTCACGCGGATGGTCTTGTTGTCCTCGTAAGGCTGGTCGAAAAGGATTTCCGTATCGGCATGCCGGGCAATGGCCGCGTCGATTTGTTCGCGGGTCATGCCTTCTTTGATGTCGGGATTATTGGCGATCGATTTAAGCGTGACGTGCGGAACGCGTTTGTAAATGAAGCCTTTGCGCACGTCGTTTTCGGTTTTATAGTCGGGCGGAATTGCCCCGGTAATTTCAGCTTCCTTTTTGATGCCAGCCGGGGAATCGGCGAGAAAATAATACGGATATCGGGCCGACATAAGCCTTGTGCGGGCTAGCGCCAGGGCCACGCGGCTTGTGTCGCAGGTGATCCAGCGGCGGCCCCATTGTTCGGCGACATAGGCGGTTGTGCCGGAGCCGCAAGTCGGATCGAGCACGAGATCGCCAGGGTCAGTGGTCATGAGGAGACAACGTTCAATGACTTTTGAAGCTGTTTGTACAACATAAAGTTTCTCATCGCCAAAACTAGAAAGAGCTACATCTTGCCAATTATTGCCAATAATCATGCATGGGAAATCATGCCGGTAACGTTTATAACGAATAGTATTTCCAGAAATAACAATTCTGTCTGCGATTGCAAGCTTGCTTAACCCCGCGATACTCGTTGACCAATATCGGGCTCCAGGTGTAAAAACACGATCTTTAAATGTGAAAGGAGGAGATTCATAGAAATGTGATGATGTTAGATCGCTTGTAGTGCTTTCATCTTCTGTTTCACCATTAGCTTTTTCCTTGTAAAGAGCCTTAAATTTTGTGTGCTCTTTATCTTTTCCGTACCAAAGTAAGTAATCTGTGACTGGAGATAAGAAATCGTCTGGTTGTGGGCTACGTTTTACTACGCTTATCAGAGTAATAAAATTCTCCGCTCCAAAAACCTCATCCAAAACACTCCTCACCAAATGAACATTCTCATCCCCGATCTGCACAAACACGCTTCCCGTTTCCGTGAGCAATTCCCTTGCCGCAACAAGCCTATCCCTCAAATATGCCAGATAAGAATGTATTCCCAATTTCCACGTATCCCTGAACGCCCGTACCTGTTCCGGCTGCCGTGTTGCATCTTCAGCCTTCCCATCCTTTACGTCTCTTTTTCTGGTGCTTACCTGCCAATTTGAGCCGAACTTGATTCCATAGGGCGGGTCGAAATAAATGGTTTGAACCGAACCTTTCAACCCTTCCTTTTCCGCAAGGCTTGTCATGACAAGAAGCGAATCGCCCAGAATCATGC
>JBAVGL010000048.1:0-2876 GCA_049684795.1 Chitinivibrionales bacterium
GGTAAAGGTTATGCGATATTGACCCGGCGCGAGCTGGCCGGAAGCGGCAATGGCCGCGCTGTCCACGGTCACGGTACTCTTGCTTACGTCAACGGCCAATCCGCCACCATAATATGACCCCGTCGGCAAAGGCTGCGGCTGCGAAAATTGCGGGCCCTGGATGAAAAAGTTTACCGTAGGCGTGTCGATCTGGTTTACAAGCGGGGTAAAACCGCATGTTTTCTGCAAGGATTGCACGTGTTCAAGAATGAGGTATTGGTTTTTTCCGGGCCCTAAAACCGTCGCGTTGTAAAAAAGCGTGCTGCTGTTGCTCAGGTTCATGGTGGTCTGAATAATTAAATTTGACCCGATAGGGTTTCGTTCCGCGTAAAAAATGTCCATGTTATAGGTATGGCCGTCGATAAGTCCAAGGTTATTGGTGATATTTCGCTGGTTGACAATCATAGTATCCGTGGCGCGGTTATTGAGCCCGCCGAGATCAACGGCCAGACGATCATTGATAAAAATCCAGACATCATCGTCTCCGCAGAAATCAAACACTAAATTCGCCGATTGATAATAAATGAACTGAAGATGCATTTCCATGGAGAAATGAAAGTTATGTTTTTTCGCGCCCGGGGTCGTTGAATCCAAAGCGTCCCAATATTGAATATTGTTGGGATCATTGAAGCTGTCGAGGGGAAAAAATCCGCCCATATCGTCGGAATTAAATGTCCACCGGCCATCGTCGCCTTTTTTGAGGGTCAAATCGATACACGTGTCGTTTTGCCTTCCATTCATATTGGGAAAAGTATATGTTTGGTACCAGGAAGACACCGGAGGATCGATACCGCTTGCTATGGCTGCAGCGTTCAATTGAGGCAGGTAATCCGGAGGCTGCAAGGTTGAATCGACCATGCCTTTCCCACCGCTGACCGATCCAATTGGCTGATCGAAGAAGCTATGATTCGGGGGAGTGGGATTGTTCGCGTCAAATTTCCAATCCCTGAATATTCCCGACACTTTTCGCAATCCGCAATCCCCGGTCTGGCCGGGAAACGTAGCAGACGGGATCGGCGCCCCATAGGGGAAGGGGCTTGGAAGAACGTAGACGGTGTCCTTGAGGCTGAGGGACGCGCGCAAATCGATGGGCGGACCGGCAACCATTCCGGTCACCAATCCGGTGGCAGTATACGTTTGCGAATGGAAATAATCGTTAAATATCACACTATACAGGCTGTCGGGCGGCCCGACGTAATAGCAGGCGTACCATCCGCAGATGTCCGTCCGCGCCTGCATCTTCATGGGCGGCCGGCCGTCGATGCTAATCTGGCAGGAATTATCGGGCCAGGGGTTGAATAAGTAAATGACCTTTCCGTGCGGAGGAACGTCATACACCTGGGGAGGCTGGTTGGTGTCGTTGACAACGATCCAGATCTCATTGGTCGACGGAGGGAACTGCGCAAACAGACTGTCGATCCGGAAGGTATGCGAATAACTCACATACCCCTGCCATGCCGCCGGACCGACCCAGTCGACAAGATTGAAGTCCGTCCAGTCCGTTTTTAAAACGGTGCTATACGTGTAATAAAACCAGCCGCCGCCTTCCGATAGCATCGGCGAGCCAGGATAATAGCCGACTTCGGCGTTGCCCACCATCCTCAAGGAATCCCTGCGCGCGGCGGACGTATCGTTTGCCCACGGGTTGTACACATGAATGGTAAAGTCCGCGAAAACCGATCCGCATAGAAATAAGGTCAGTGGAATTATTTTAAAATATTTCGGCATGCATATTCCCGTTCAAAATTTGTTTGAGCGACCGGTGCGTCGCCCGTTTTTATTTCGTCAAATATCAGGTCGACACGCCGGTCGACCTTACTATCGTTTCACCCCGATCCGTATCCGTTTCGTCTGGATTGCGGCGTTGTTCTTATAAATATTTATCAGGCCCGAATACACGCCGCTTCCCACAAGCCGCCCGTACCTGTTGCGGCCGTCCCAGAAACACGCCCAGCCGTTGCCCTTCGGCGGCATGGGCATGGTTATGACCAGGTTTCCTATGACGTCATAAATACTGATTGACAGGGTATACTGGTCGGCGTCGATAATGAGCGCGTTGGAAGACGCGCTGATTTCCGTGCCGCTCCCCGTTCCCGCCGTGAAAGGGTTTTTCGACAGCGTGAAGTTCCACACCGGCGGCTGCGTTATTACGACAAGCGCTACGCGGCGGTTAGCCGGGTTGGTCTGCGCGTTGCCGGTCATATCGCTCACCGGAGATAAACCGCCCGCGTTGATCCACAATGAATCGCCCGCGCCCGCATACGGCACGGCGCCGCCGATAATGGTGTCGACCCGGAAGGCGCAGACCGCACCCGCGGTGGAAAGCGGCGTGAGCATGAATTGATATTGGACGCCGTTGCTTTTTGACCATGCGATGAACGGCATGTTCCCCGGTTGCTGAACGCTCTCCGAAAACGTCACCGTGAGAACGGTTGAATCCGCTTTGTTTGAATAATAAAGTCTCGCGGAATCGAGCACGGGCGCGGCGCCGTCGGCCACGATCGCCGAGCTGGGAGGCAGATCGGGAAAGGCAAAGTACGCCACGAAAATTTCCATCGGAACGTTTGTCCGGACCATTTTCGGCGCGAGGAAATCGCCGTGGACCGGGACGCTAAAGGTTGAATCGTTGATCCGCGCCAGGGAATTTACGGGTACCGTATCGATGCGAATGTTCTGGAGCGATACGCTCCATTTGACGGTTATCATCCTCATGCTTGAATCCGATACGGGCCGCTTCAGGGTGATAACTACGGTGTCAATGAACCCGTCGGCGTTTCCGTCGCGGTAATACGCGGCGATGATGGCCGCCGGTCCCACCCGCTGGCCCAGCGTGATGG
>JBAVGL010000049.1:0-2966 GCA_049684795.1 Chitinivibrionales bacterium
CCTCAACCCGCTCTTTGAGCACCCTTCTCCTTGGCAAGGAGAAGGGCCGGGGATGAGGTAAAAGAAAGCTGTTCAATTAACTTGAATCTATCTAAGAAGCCCGAACTGCTCGCTCCTGCCGGTAGCATTGAATGCTTCCACGCGGCCATGGACGCCGGGGCCGACGCGGTGTATTGCGGGCTCGTTGATTTCAACGCCCGGCTTCGCGCGCGGAATTTCACCGTTCGTACGCTTGCGTACCTTGTTCCTTATGCGCATTCCCTTAAAAGAAAAATCTACGTGACCGTGAATGTTCTCGTCAAGCACATAGAGCTCGAAAAGGCCGTCAACCTTCTCTATCAGCTTGAACAGCTCAAGGTCGACGGGATCATCGTACAGGACCTTGGGATAGTCGATATCTGCCGCAGGTATTTTCCCGGACTCAAGCTGCATGCAAGTACGCAAATGGCGCTGCATAACGGCCCCGGCATTGCCGTTGCGAAAAGCCTTGGCATTAAACGGGTGGTGCTGGCGCGGGAATTGACATTGCGTGAAATCGCGTCGATCAGGAAAAACACCGCGCTCGAGCTTGAGGTGTTCGTGCACGGGGCGCTGTGTTATTGTTTTTCCGGGATGTGCATGGCGTCAAGCTTTCTGGGCGGCTCGAGCGGGAACCGCGGCCGGTGCACGCAGGTATGCAGGCGGCCGTTTTCAACGGGCATTGGTAAAGGCCATTTTTTTTCAACCGCCGACTTGTGCGCCCTGTCGTTTCTCGCGGAATTCCGGGACATGGGCATCGACAGCTTGAAAATCGAAGGCCGCATGAAAAACGCCGATTACGTTGCGACCGTGGTCGGGCTTTATCGCAAAGCGCTTGATGATCCGCGGATTCTGCCTGACCTTATGAAAAAGGTCGATGCCGATCTGGGCAGGAAAAAAACCACGCTCTTTCTTGACGGAATAAAGCACGGCGGCATTATCGATCCCGCTGGGCCGACGGGGACCGGGCTTTTGATCGGTGAAATAAGGTGTTGCAACGGTTCCGAAATCGTTGTTGCACGCGAAAAAATGGTGGGAAAAGGGGACTTGATCCGGATTCAGCCGCAATCCGGATTTGAGGGCGCAAACGTCCGAGTTGCCGGCGTGTCCGTGGCGGGCGATCTTCAGACGCTGCGCCTGACTGACCGGATAGCATGCGCTACAGGCGACACGGTATATCTTACGCGTCTCGCGTCAGCGCCAGGCAATGACAAAAGGGCAAGGAAAATAACGCTGAAGCCGATTCCTTTCATGCAACAATATAACGACGTGAAAGCCGTGCTGCAAAGCTGCAGCGTTAAGCACGATGCTAATAAGACCGGGACCAAACCAAGGCTGCTGGTCAAGATCGACGATGCGGCGTGGGTCCCGCA
This sequence comes from Chitinivibrionales bacterium, assembly GCA_049684795.1. GTDB lineage: Bacteria > Fibrobacterota > Chitinivibrionia > Chitinivibrionales > FEN-1185 > JBAVGL01. Next base: position 1,392 of record JBAVGL010000049.1, read on the forward strand.
TCTCGAATCGGTTGATGTTGACGCTTTGATCGTGGCTGTTGAAAGGGAAGGTTTCAACGGGCTTTTTTCCATGCGGGAATGGGTTGACATGTGGGCGCAAAAAACCATTATCGGATTTCCGCCGTTCATTGCGGAAGATGAGGTGATGGCTTGGAAAAACATCGTCCGCGAAGCGCAAAAAAAAGGCGTTTTTCGCGCAATGTGCCAGAACCTCGGGCAATTGCGATTGGCCGACGGGGCCATGAAGACGTATGCCGACGCGATGCTCTGGTGCTTTAATGGGGCGGCGCAAAAGGCCCTTAAAGATTGCGGATTATCGGGTTTTACTTATTCATGGGAAGACGATTATCTTAATATCAGAAGCGCGGCTTCATTTCGGGGAATGGCGTATCTTTTTTCGTATGTACCGCTTTTTATTTCAAGGATACGGCCCGCTCTCGGGCCGGGCGAAAAAATCAAAGATTCTTTTGAGAATGAATTCTTCACTGCCGTAAAGCATGACCTGCATTATCTGATCGCAAAAAAACCGCTCTGTCTTCTTCATAAAAGAAATAAACTTGAGGAAGCCGGGGTAAAAACATTTATTATTGACCTGAGTTTTTGCGCGCCTGATAAGCGCTTGTACCGGGACTTGATTAAACGGTATAATGATGGAACAAAAGTCCCCGGATCGAGCATGTTCAATTTCAAGGCGGGAATAAAATAAAACAAAAGGAGGGCGTTATGCATCGTTCCATGACCACGACCGCGTTTACAAATCGCTCCTCGTCACCATGGTGAACTGGAACTCCTTGACCATTTTCGGATATTCCTGCACGATCCGTCTCCGGATCGCGTTAACTCCCTGTATGGTGAGGGTATTGAGCTGCATTTCGTTGAGCACAAGCAGTTCGAAGGCCGCCGATTTCATCCAGTCGACGTCGTTGCGGTAACCGCAGATGGCCAGCGCCCTGATGTTGCGCAGCACTTTCTTGAGTTTTCTCTTGTCAATTTGCAGCGTTTTGCAGGAGGCGAAGAAAAGGATGGCGTTTTCGCATTTCCCGCCCAGAATTTCGGACACCCGGTCGATGGGATACTGCTGGTTGCCGATGTCGATGATGCCTTCGTCGCCGTGAAAGGCCAGTAACAGAATCGGAAAGTATTTATATTTTTCCTGCGGCCATTTTTTCAAATAGAATTCGAGCTCTTCCTTGGTCGCGCAGTCGCGGTATATGTATTCAGTTTTATTATTGAGATAGAGAAGCTCCAGAATGGGCAGGATCGTCGATTTTTTCGTCAGGTCCTCTTCCCACAGCCCTTCAAGGCAGAAAATCTTTTTTTCAGAGGCAATTTTCATGGTATGGCCTTAGTTTCTCTTGGCTTTTGAAGGACAATTTTTTGTCGTTCGGAAGCTTAGAGAAACTTATCCTCCCTCAGGCGGGTTAGTGTAGCGCCTGGTTCATTTGTTCCGACAGGATTTTAAAAATGGTTCCCATTCTATGATCATATGTATGCTCCCCCAAGACCTTTTTTTGTGCCCGCCGCGCAATGGCCAAGCGCTCATCTTCATGCGTAAGATAATGATTAATAAGATCC
>JBAVGL010000050.1:0-10084 GCA_049684795.1 Chitinivibrionales bacterium
GGACGCCCGAATAATCGCCGCCCGGCTTGAGGCCGACCCGGCCCGTGGCGTGGTCGGTGCTTACATGCAGGCCGAATACCGCGTCGACATGGGCGGGAAAGGCGCCTTCACGGATCATGCTCAAGGCCCCGCCCGGCGCCTGTTCCTCACTAGGCTGAAAAAGAACGACGATCGTCCCCTTCCATTTACCCTTTACCCCGAGCAGCACTCGTGCCGCGGCCAGAAGACATGCCGTGTGCATGTCGTGCCCGCACGCATGCATGACCCCTTTTTTACGGGAACGGAACGAAACGGCGTTCTTCTCTTCGATCGGCAGGGCGTCCATGTCGGCGCGCAACACCACGGTCTTGCCTTGTCCGTTGACAAGCCGCGCGGCGACCCCGGTCTTGCCGGCGTAATATCGAGGCGCCAGGCCGAGTCCGGAGAGATACGCGTAAACCAGCCTGGCGGTTTCAAATTCCCTGCCCGACAGTTCGGGGTTTGCATGGATCGCGCGCCGCAGCCTGACCGCTTCGGGATAGGCCTCGTCGATGAGCTTAAAAAGCGGGGAGTTCATAGTTTCAACCGTACCCTGATCGAAGTCGAAGGGAGCGGTTGCCCGCACAGGCTCACTTCGACTTCGCTCAGTGAGCGGCGTACTGTCGTTTGTTTAATTTGAGGGTTGTTTTTCAAAACAGTCATCTGAACATCTTTTCCCGTTTCCTGAAAAACTTCACCAGGGGTTCCACATAGTCCGCTTCGGTGGTCACTGGTATCTCGTCGATACCGTGCTGCCGGAGGAAATTCCGGAGCGTCTCGGTCCTTTTACCGGCCAGCTCTTTAAAACGTCCACGGGCTTTTTTATCGCGCGTGTCAACAAGCAGGGTTTCTCCGGTCTCCGGGTCCAAAAGCTCGATCAGGCCGACGTCGGGAAGTTCCTGTTCGCGAGGATCCACGATGGGAATTACAATCAAATCATGGCGCCGCGCGGCGATCCGCAGCGCGGGCTCAAAGCCCGAAGCGATGAAATCGGAAATGCAGAAGACCACCGATTTCTTGGTGAGCACCCGGTTCAGAAAACCCATCGCCTCCGCGATATCGGTGCCTTTTTTGGCGGGCCTGAAATAGAGCAGTTCGCGGATCACGCGCAGGACGTGGTTCTTGCCTTTTTTAGGAGGAATGTACTTTTCCACCTCCGACGTAAAAATGATAAGCCCTACACGGTCGTTGTTCTTGATCGCCGAAAAAGCAAGGAGCGCGCACATTTCAACCGCAATTTCGTCCTTGAACTGCTTTACGGAACCAAAACTGCCCGATGAAGAAGCGTCCACCACCAACATCACCGTAAGCTCCCGTTCTTCAACGTATTTTTTTACGTAGGGCCCGCCCATGCGCGCGGTGACGTTCCAGTCGATGGTGCGGATATCGTCGCCTTCGGTATAGGTCCTGACTTCCGAGAATTCCATGCCGCGGCCTTTAAAGACGCTATGGTATTCCCCGGACAAAACCGATTCGACGACGCTCCGGGTCCGGATTTCTATCCGGCGAACTTTTTGTAAAACTTCCTTGGGGATCACGGTGCTCCTATGCTAAGTTCTGAAAGAGTTTGGGAAAGCGCCGCGCACTGTTTGCGCTTCGAAATAATGCTTCTTTGCGCAACAAGAAGCAAAATCAGGTTAAGTCCGAGCAGGCCGCACAGGACCAGGGCCAATGTCCGGTATTTGCCGATGCGTTCCTGCCGTCTGGCTTTGGCGGCCTCCTTTTCCAGGAATTTTCCATAAGCCGCCTTTATCGCCTTTACGGTCATTGCCGTGCCCGTACCGGTAACGGGAAGACCCATTTCTTTTTGAAATGCGGTATAGAGGGCCTGCTCATCATCACCCGTAAAGCTCAGAATTTTAAGCGTTGAGGTCATTTCCGCCCGCATCGTCTGCACCTGTTTATGCGACAGTTCGCGAAAACTTTCCCCGTTTGAAAACGACGTGCCGAACGGATACTGCTCGGCAAGCCGTATATATGTTTTTTCCGCGCGATCATAATCATCATTGGCCTGATACGAAAAAGCGATCTCAAACAGAGCGTCATCGGCCACATCACTTTCGGGATACGTCGTAATGATTCGCTCCATCATGAACATCTGCTGATCATACTTGCCCATCTGGCGCAGGGCCTTTCCCATCCAGAGAATATATTTGGGCTGCGGGTCCAATGAATCCGCGTGGGTAAAATTCCTGAGCGCATCGTCATAATTGCCATTTTTGAAATATTGGAGACCTGATTCAAAATAGACCGATGGCGGGTCTTTTTGTCTGCCTTTTTGGATGGATGCGTCAATTGTTTTTCCATCGGAAGACGCATGCAGTTTTTCCGTCTGCAAAGCAGGATTTTTTAACGCGCCCGTTTCTTTTTTCTGGGAAGCGGTTTTTTGAATATCTTCCTTATCAACGAACATGACGCCCTTCTCTTCATCGTAAATAAGGACCTTTTCGGAAAAGCCAATTCCGCAAAAAAGCAGGACGACCAGACCCGCAACGGGCGGGGAAAATAAGGGTTCGAAGGTATTGAGCATTTTTATAAAATTGTTCCCTGGCGTTTCGACTCCGCCCGGCGCCCGGTTCCTGAGCGAAGTCGAAGGGCCGGATTAATGCTAAGGCACCTCAACGCTGTCAAATATCTTCTGGATGATGTCCTCCGGCGTGATGTTTTCCGCCTCGGCCTCATACGTTACGATGACCCTGTGGCGAAGCACGTCCATTCCGACGGACTTGACGTCTTCAGGGGTAACGTACCCGCGGCCGCGGATAAACGCATGGGCGCGCGCCACCCGCGCGAGAAAGATCGTCGCCCGAGGGGAGGCGCCGTATGCGATAAGGCTTTTTACGTCCGGCAAACCCGCTTTTTCAGGTTCGCGCGTCGCAAAGACCACGTTTATAATGTATTCTTCCACCTTCGGGTCCATGAAAATTTCATTGACAATTTCTCGTGCCCTTATGATCCGGTCCACCGAAATGACCTTGGACACTTCCGGGACATGTCCCTTTGCCATCCGGAGCAGGATTTCTTTTTCCTCTTCTTTTGTAGGATACACGATTTTAACCTTGAGCATGAACCGGTCGACCTGGGCTTCGGGCAAAGGATACGTGCCTTCCTGTTCAATCGGGTTCTGGGTCGCCAAAACCAGAAACGGGTCGTCAAGAGGATAGGTCGTGTCGCCGATGGTCACCTGGCATTCCTGCATGGCCTCAAGCAGGGCGCTCTGCACCTTCGCCGGGGCGCGGTTTATTTCATCGGCCAGTATGATGTTCGAAAAAAGCGGGCCCTTCTTCGGGACGAATTCGCTTGTTTTCTGGTTGAACACCATGGTGCCCATGAGGTCGGCCGGGAGCAGGTCGGGCGTAAACTGGATCCGCTTGAATTTGGTGTCGATGACCCTGGCAAGCGTTGAAATCGCCAGGGTCTTTGCAAGACCGGGGACGCCCTCTAAAAGGATATGACCGCGCGTGAGCAGCCCCATAAGCAGACGATCAAGCATTTTGCTTTGTCCGACAATGACCTTGTTCAGTTCGCCGCGCAAAAGCGTAACGAAGCTGCTCTCCTCTTTGATCTTTTCGTTAAGCATTGCAATGTCCACGCTCATGGAAAATCCTTTCTTAAAAAAATGTTGATTTTATTTATTAAAAATTGGATAATTTATTTCCTAAAGATGTAGATTACGATAGAAAAAGATAATTATTTTCTTGGAGGTGGTAGTATAACAATATCCGGATAAAATATATGACCGCAGCGCTTTTATGGACCATGAGACTTTTAATTATCTACTTTGTCATTAAATTTGCGCTGTCTATCTTTAATGGGAACAGGAACAAAAACGGCCGTTCTCATCCTCCGGACAATACTCCGCACCGGTTTGATTCCGAAAATAAAAACATTTCCGATGGCGATTTTAAAGAATTGTAATACGGGAGGAACTCCGTGGAACTGGCAATTACCGAGACCGGCAAATTCAAAATAATAAAAATCTCCGGCAAAGTGGATTGGGACAACGCCCGCCTGCTTGACAAAGAAATCCAGCAGATCATCGACGAGGGTTTTTCCCATATCGTCTTCAACCTCGACGAAGTCACCTTCATCTGCAGCGGCGGGGTGGGCGCGCTCGTTTACAACCTCAATAAGGTGAGAAAGCTGGGCGGGGCGATGTATATCATCTCGTCAAATGACTATGTCAATTACATCCTCGAAACGCTTAAATTCAGCATTGTCTTCGACGGTTTCCTTTTTACTTCATTCGAGCATTTCAGGGAACAGATCATCGAAAAGGTTGAATAATGCCCCTTTCACCTCTGGCTTTTACTCCCATTTTCAAGGAAAAAGTTTGGGGTGGGCAGGGCCTTAAGCAAAGGCTGGGCAAGGCCATTCCCGCCGGCGTCCCGATCGGAGAATCATGGGAAATCTCGGCCGTTCCGGGCGACGAATCGATTGTCCGAAACGGCCCCTTTGAAAAAAAAACGCTGCCGGAAATTTGTGCGGAAGATCCAACGGGCATTATCGGGAATATTCCCGGCAAAGGCGTTTTCCCGCTCCTTTATAAATTCATCGACGCAAACGACAATCTCTCCGTCCAGGTCCATCCCGATGATGAACAGGCGCGGGCGCAAACACCAAGCGCTTTGGGAAAAACCGAGTGCTGGTACATTGTTGACGCTAAGCCGGGCGCGGAAGTCCTGTGCGGATTTAAACAAGGCGTGCGGCTTGCCGACGTGAAGAGCGCCGTACTTGACAATACGCTGCCGTCGCTGTGCAATTACCCGGCGATCAAACCGGGGGACGTCATTTTCGTCCCGGCCGGCACCGTCCACGCGACCCTGGCCGGCACCCTGCTCTACGAAGTGCAGCAAACTTCCGACACGACGTTCCGCTTGTACGATTGGCAGCGCACCGGGCCGGACGGAAGACCCCGCGCCCTTCATGTCGACGCCGCGCTCGGCGTCCTTGACCTGACGTACCATGCTCGCCATATCATCGAACCGATGCGTTTGGCGGAGCCCCGTCCTTTCTATCACGCGCTACGGGTAGCGTGCAAATATTTTGCGGTGGAGGAATATAAATTTCTTGGTCGCGGCGAACTTACGCTCCCCGCGAAACAATCGTTCCAGGCGATAACGGTACTTGACGGTTCCTTGACGATTGCTTTTCCGCCCGTTCCGCCAGTTATTGCAAAGGGGGAATCCGTGCTTGTCCCCGCGAGCGCGGGGGAGATGCGCTGCGCAAGCGGGCCGGGCGCGCATTTTCTCGTTTCATGGGTACCCGACCTGCTTTCGGAAATCATTTCCCCGCTCCGGCAGCGGCATTTCACCGACGATGCCATCGAGGCCCTTGGCGGCAATCCTTCGAAAAATGACCTTAAACCACTCCTTTAAGAAAGGGACAGTCTATGAAATACGCTCTTTTGTGTGTCGCCATGGCGGGCATTTTCGCCGCCGGAAATGCTCAAATGTCAATCGGGCTGGATGTAAACAGCTCATTGGTCAACAATTCGCATACCGTTGATGATTTTTCACAGCAAAACACAAGCACCTCTGATTTTGAGTTATCGGCGGGTCCGGTGTTCCGGATCATGCTCGACGGCGACCGTGAAATTGATCCGTATGCCGGATTTTCTTTTTCGAACGTGAACAACAACGGGAATTCGTCACAGCTCGGTTTCTGGCTCGGGTGCGGCTATTTCTATCATGTTGTCCACCTGGGCATTTTGACCTTTTCATTGGGGCCGGACCTGTCCTTTGATTTTTATCTCCCGCCGAGCAACAGCGGGAGCGACTATTCCGAAATCGGGATAAACCTCGGGGTTCCGCTGAATTTCGACTTCAATTTTTTCCAGAAATTCAGCATTCGGATCAGCGCAAGGGCATTTACCCTAGGGTATTCCCACACAAAAGACTCCGGCATTTCGGACGACACGTTCAACTACAACCTTGAATCCATGTTGATGCCCAGTTTTACTTTTTTCTATGATTTTTAAAAAAAGCTCGTTATGTTCCATGAGCGAAGTCGAAGGGAACTAGCATGCTTCCGGTCACTTCCTGCCTGCGCTGCCGCTTCGGTAGGCAGGCGACTTCGCTCAGTGACCGGTGATATACCAATTACTTTTTCCACTGTTTCAGGGACCATCCATGAGAACCAGCTCGATCGCGGCAAAAGCTATTTATGCAATGTTCTTTCTTTCCGGAATAAGCGGCCTTATTTATGAAACGATATGGCTGCGAATGCTCACTAGAATTTTAGGCAACACGGTCTATGCCACCTCTGTAATTTTATGCGCATTCATGGCGGGACTTGCAATCGGGAGCTTTGTGCTTGGGAAAATTTCAGGTTCCGCAAAAGACAGTCTGAGGCTCTATGCTTTTCTTGAAATGGGCGTTGCGCTTTCGGCGATTGCCTTAGTGCCGGTTTTTTCGCATTTGACTCCCTTATACCGGTTGATTTATGCGACAGCCTCCGGACACCGGCTGGTCCTTACTTTTTCCCAGTCGCTTATCATGATCGTTCTCCTGCTGGTCCCGACGAGCCTCATGGGCGGAACGCTTCCCGTTCTGGGCGCCTTTATCAAACGCAATCACCGCAGTCTTGAGGGCCGTATGGGGATTTTGTACGGGTTTAATACCCTTGGCGCATTCATCGGCGTCGTTGGAAGCGGAATGTTTACTATAGGAGCATGGGGAGAAAGCGAAACGCTTTTTATAGGCGTCATAATCAACGCCACGATGTCTTTGCTGGCGTTTGCAATGTCCGGCCTGCAACATCGGGCCTTGCCATTAAACAATTCCCAAACAAACCCCGTTTCTGACCCGCAGACGCCGGGAATCTCAATACGTGGGCCGGCAGTGACACGGAAATTCATTTTAGTTGCCTACGCTTTAAGCGGCTTTGCGGCGATCTCCTACGAAATAGTCTGGACGCGATTGTTCCAGATCCAGCTAGGCACGTCCATGTATGCGTTTAGCATGGTGCTTGGATGCTATCTGCTGGGAATTGCTCTGGGAAGTCTGGCGGGAGGAACGCTTGCCCTGAAAAAAGACACCAATGTTAAGGTCTTCGGCTGGCTCCAGTTATTCGTTGCTTTGTACAGCCTCATCGGGATGTTTCTGCTCACGCGTTTTGCCCCCGCAAGCTTTTTTGAAACCCTTGTCCTCACTAACGTTATTACCCTGCCATTGCTTGTCGTGACCCCGCTGACCTTTGCCCTGGGCCTGATGTTTTCCGTGGTATCAACCCTGTATATTGACGAAAGAGAGACCGGCCGCGACGTCGGCAGGATCTACTCCGCCAATACGGCCGGATGCATCGCGGGGTCCCTGGCGTGCGGATTTATCTTGATATATCTTCTGGGCACGCGCGGGACGATGATCCTGCTGGCCGGCGTTAATATTTGGGTTGGAGGGTACGTCCTCCTGAAGATAAACGGCCGCATAATGAAATCAATTGCGGGCCTCGTCATAATCGCGATTCTGTTTGTCGCTTTCTTTTCCCCGGACCCGTTTCTTTCGGCCCTTAAAAAAGCCATGGCGCAGGCGTACGGCCCTCAAACATCGAAAATCCAGATCTACTATCATCGGGAAAATGTGGCCGCCACCACCACTGCATGCGGTGCTAAGGAAGAGCCACATAAAAAGCAACTCTTCATAAACGGCATATGCATAACAAAACTCTGCACGGAAACGAAGCTCATGGCACATTTACCGCTTATGCTCCACCCTGCCCCGCACAACGTCCTCGTGGTCTGTTTCGGCATGGGTACGGCCCTGCGCTCGGCTTGGTCGCATAAGGGGGTCGATTGCGACGTTGTTGAGCTGGTCGGTGAAACGTACGATTGTTTCAAGTATTTCCATGCAAATGCCGACCAGGTTTTATCGGACCCGCGGGTGCGCCACTTTGTGGACGACGGCCGTAATTTCCTTTTGATGCGGTCAAAAAAATATGATGTGATAACCATTGACCCGGCGCCCCCGATCTGGAGCGCCGGGACCGTTAATCTTTACACAAAAGAGTTTTTTGAGTCGTGCCGCGAACACCTTGCCAGTAAGGGAATCATGTGTTTGTGGGTCCCACCGGCCGCGTTCTCCGAAGTGCGCATGATCATGAAAACATACCTGAAAGTCTTTCCCAATACTTCGGTCTGGCGCGGTCCGCGGTACGCCGGTTTTTATATGATCGGCTCCGACAGACCGCCCGACACGAGCATAGGGCGGTTTCGAGAGGCCTTGAGCGACAAAATGGTGGAAGCGGATATTAACGAATGGGAACCGCAGCCAGTGCGGCCGGAAGATATCGGTAACATGTTTCTCCTCGATGCGGCCATGCTCGGCCTTTTCACCAAAGACGCGCTGGTAATCACCGACAACAACCCCTATACGGAATTTCCGCTCTGGAGAAGCTATTCCGAAGCCGCCTCCAAGTATTGGTTGGATGCGCAATGGTTAATGGGTTGGAGAAACAGGAATTTTCCACGATAAAACACTTTATGTAAAGAATATGCCATGAAACTTTTGATTCCCGAAACGCATGCATTACATAAAAAAATTGATCCACTATTCAAAGACCTTATGCTTGTTGGGGCCGTAATCTGTCTTCTTATCATGCCTTTTTTGGGCAAGGCCTATTCCATCGATGACCCTCTATTTATCTGGGCGGGCCGCCATATACAATCGAATTTCCTGGACTTTTATGGATTTTCGGCAAATTGGTTTGGACTGCAAGCCCCCATGTCGGAGATCACAAAAAACCCCCCGCTTGCATCCTATTTTATTGCCGGCTGTCTATCGTTGTTCGGGGACAACGAGTACGCTTTACATATACTATTCGCGCTCTGGGCCATTGGGCTGATGGTGGGAATTTATTTCATTGCGAAAATATTTTGCCCGTCCCCGTTTATCGCGACCTGGGTGGCCTGCATTTCCCCGGTATTCGCCATCTCAAGTCTAACGATAATGTCCGACATTATGATGATGTTCTGGTGGATATGGGCGCTGTGGTTCTGGGTCCGGGGAATATCGAAAGAACGCCAATCATTTTTATTGCTCGCCGCCATGTGCGCCGTTGCCTGCGGGCTGACGAAATACTTCGGAATTTTTCTTGTGCCCCTGCTTTGTCTCTATGCCGTTCTGAAAAAAGTTCCTCTGGCAAAATGGGGCATTTTTATTGTATTACCGGTTACGGTATTTATCGGGTACGATGGATTCACATCCGGTCTCTATGGCCACGGGCTAATATCCGAAGCTTTTTCCTATTCCCGGAAAGCCGGTCCGATATCCGGGAAAACACTTCTTTTATCGAATTTTATGATCGGCCTTTCCTTTTTAGGCGGATGCATGATTTCAACGCTCGCGCTGTTTCCAATTCTATTTAAAAAGCGTGAATTTTTTATTGCTATCGGCCTGTTACTGCTCTTTGCGGGGTGTCTTTTCGGTTTAAATGCGACACAAAACCTTTCCGGCTTTTTAAATGGCCCCCTGCAATGGAATACGATCATTCATTTGAGCGTTTTCTGCTTTGTCGGCGCGACAATCATATGGTTGAGCTGTATGGATATAGTAAACCATCGGGACCATACGTCGATTTTTTTATGCGTGTGGATACTATGCACGTTTGTTTTTGCCTCATTTTTAAATTGGACCATAAGCGCCCGGTCCATTCTGCCCCTTGCCCCCGCGGTAGGAATACTCATTGACAGGAGGGTACATTTATTGAATTTCGGCGCCCTTAAAAAAATAGCGCTCGTTGTTTTTATCGCTTTTTCAATTTTAATTTCATATGTGCTCGTTTGCGCCGATTATTCCATGGCAAATATCGCAAAAAAAGCCGCCAGAGAGATAATGACCCGATACTCGGCAAAAGGGCGGACCATTTGGTTTCAAGGGCATTGGGGATGGCAATATTACATGGAAAAATATGGCGGAAAAGCCATTGATTTGCGTCTGTCGAAACTTAAACCGGGAGATCTTATAGCATTCGCTTCATGCAATACCAATGTTGAATCCGTACCGGCAACCATGGCAATTTTTTCAGCGACTTTGTCTTATAAACCGTTTCCCATTGCGTCATTAATGAC
>JBAVGL010000051.1:0-2597 GCA_049684795.1 Chitinivibrionales bacterium
AACCGGCACAGTTAGAAAATTGCATAGTCGCAGCGGCCGGGTGTCAGAGTCTTAATATTAAGACTCTGCATTATCCCCCCCGCGCGCAGGGAAGCGGCCATTGAAAAGCGCCGGGTGGCCCCTGGCCATGATAATGGATCTCCGCGGGTTATCGATCATTTCATTACGCCCGCGCCATTATTGTATCAACGACGGGTGAATGCAAACAAGAAAGCCCGCTTCACGAAGTGCGTCCTTTGCCTTGCCTGCGTCCTTGCGGTTTATCACGTATCGACGCGCCCCGCGGTCAAAGCCCGCGCCGATCTGCTTGCATACGGCTTGATAGTCTCGCGTGGTCTCCGGCTCTTGGCATTCGTCCCATTGGTGATAAAGGTCCGCCGCCGTCGCCGGAATAGTGGACCTTATGTCCACGACCGCGGCTTCTTTGATTGCCTTCTGTTCGGCCTCAAAATCGACGGCATTGAGCGCCGCGTCACGTCTTAAAATTCGCTCCCGCTTATTCATGATCTGGTCCTTTCGGGTAAATGAGGTAAACAATGTTCGTGTACCCGGCATCCGTGCCCACCGTCATAATACCGCTGCTTGGCGTAAATTTTACCCTTGCATAAATAGCAGCGATACTGTTGAAGATATGACGCGGTTTTCAATTTCGGGCGTGTGATGAAACGTTTTTTCATGCCTGGCATGCACTCCTGCTTTGACCGCTCAATCCATCCCGGTATCCCTGGCCGCGTTGTTTCCTCAAAAGATCATTGGAATCCGCGGCGTCTAACCATAAAGAATGCTCTTTGGCCGTGCCGAAATTCTCTCCATGAAAGGCGCGCCGAAGCCCGCGCTGGTATCCTATCCAATATTCCGCCTGGTCCGGTTCAATGCCTTGAAATGTTTTCGCTCGGCTCATTTCGTGCTGGAATTGCGCTTCCGATAACTTAACGATTTTTATGGCCGATTCTTCAGCCCGGCCATTATCGGCAAGCGGATTATATCGACAGTCCCGGCCATAGTTCACAAGGGAACACGTTTCACAATCTCCGCTATTCTGCGTGCAGTATGATTTCATGGTTTCCCCCTTTTAGTTAATTTGTCAATTCACGAATTAAGGTTTTTAATCGCGTCCAGGTGCCTTTGATTTCTTCGGCTGCTTCGTCTATCAAGTCGTCGTCGTCCCACAAATCGCGGACCTGGGCGTTTAAGACCTCCATTAATAGGATTTCCATTACCCGGACGGCCCGGTCCAGCTCGTCGCGCTTGCTCGGGACGGGCGCGGTAATTGGTTCACGTAATTTTTTCGGTTTATTATTCCAAAACATAGCCTCTTAACCTTTTCGGGCATTTTGCCCGATCTTGATTTGGTTCCACTTTTGCAATCGCCATTTTTCTCATTGTAAGCAAAACTCCATTTTTAATCAAATTTCACCATTTGCGCAGCTCCGGGCCTGGCAGATCGCGGAGGCCTCCGTCTTGGTTCCAATTTCACTTATATATGGTGAACATTTATTCATCGAGCCCTAAAATATTCTCCATTTTGTGAAATTGATTTTGAAGACCAGAGGCGACCTTCTGTAAGTATGGTGTGTCTCCAACCGCTCCTGTTGCGGCTTCAACGCAAGCGGTAAAAATATTCCATTCACTATTTAATTGGTCAAAATCGATCCCGATTGATTTCCATTCCTGAATGCTAATTTTTTTTTGTTACTCATGATCAAATCTCCTTAAAAAAATGAATGGTTAAAAATTTATTCTAGTTTTTTATCGTTCAACGAATTTATCTCCTCGACACCTTCAAGATCATTGTCGATGAGCTGGTTTTGGCAGTCCCATACCGAATTTCGAAGGGAACAGGTCTGACATTGACCGTCATTCTGAGTGCAATATTGGGGCTTGGCCGCGCCCGCCGATCTATATCCGAATAAAGACGCGTCTTTTTCGGCCAGGGCAACCGAGCGCGCGCGCCCATGATGGAAATTATTGAATTTGTCAACATATCCCCATTCAATCATCATGCCATGGACCTTCGTATCAAAATAGCTTGACCAATGAAAACTATCGGGCTTAAATGATTTTCTGATTGACGTTAAGGGTGACATAAATTCACCTCCTTAAAATTTCCCGAAAGCATTTTGCGGATTTCATCTTCTGGTATCTGTGCAGTCCGCACATCGACCAGACGTTCAAGGAAGCAAAGGGCAATCCCGGTATTATTCACAAGGAAACTTTCTATAGCTCTGTCCGCGCCCTGGGCTCGTAAGGCAAGAGTGCAGTTGAAAAGATTTTTCGTAAGGCGCGCGACATCATCAGGGGAATTTAAAACAGGTGGTCCTTGACCAGGCCCCGCGGTTATTGTATTTTGGAAGTACATAAGCTCCTTTCCTTTTTCGGTGAAGTGAGTTTTTTTTTAGCCGGTGCCTGTTTGCGCAGGCAACCGGCATTTTTATTTAAATAATATTCTAAAACAAGAAGAAATAATTTTAACCCTGGTTTTTGAATAGAAATTGTTAACCGATTCGATCCATCCAAGTAAATATTGATCAGCATCGAAGGCGCTATCATCTTCGCGCTGCAGGTCAAAAAAATTCTTAAATCTCTCGGTTAAATAG
>JBAVGL010000052.1:0-3154 GCA_049684795.1 Chitinivibrionales bacterium
TGAGTACCCATTGTGAAAAAGCTTTTTTTACGTTTGCTTCAAACGTCGGAAGCCTCGAAGAATTTTTGTCAATAACGTCAGTTGATGCATCATCGAATTGAATGGATCTGAGTTCAGCCCACTTACCGGCGAATTGCAGCCAATCCTGATAAGGCGCGTTTTCAACCGGCAGGCTTTCCTCAAGGAGAGATGTCAGGGAATGAATACGCTGCAAAACATTGCGACTGGTCGCGTCCTGAATTCCTACAAAAGTCCATTTGTTTTTCTCGTCCGGTGATTTGTCCAAAGTAACGGGATTTAGGAAACCTTCGGCAAATAAATTATCAACGTATGCGCGCACATCATCATGATCAAACGGAATAAGCGCCGGACCGGAAAAATGTAGTCCGAATGACTCATCGTTTTCCGCAACTTTCGATTCATTATCTTTTGTAATTGATTTAAGAAAGGGCAACCAGCGCTCCTGGAGAAATGCAAAAAAGGCTTCGCGATCGGGCACGATTAATTTCAACGGCCATTCTTTAAAAACTTGGTTCTTGGCAAGTATTCCGATTAATCTATCATCTATCGTGGAAGGAATTCTGAGTCTTTTATAGTGTCGCCGAAGCAATAAACGAAGGAGGTCGGATTCCGTTTTGATAACTTCGGGAGCAATGCCGAAAACATGCCGGAGAATAAAATCTTTTGTTGCATTGGTTCCCTGCGTTTCCGTAATATGTTCATGATAAGCCAGGTAGAGGCTGTCAAGATCGGATTTGTCGAGCGTTGCAACAACAGGATAACTGAGATTTTGGAAAATGTCCCCAAGATTAAACGATAACGGCCTTCCGCTTCGAAGAAGATCGAACGGTAAAGATTTTAAGTCCGAAAGGGCCGACCTTAATACAACCACAAGATCGGTATATTCGCCTCGGTCCCAGCGCGAGCGAAAGCGTGATTCGTATGCATAGCGAAATGCGATATGGTCATCAAAAGGGATAAGCTCAAAACCACGTTCATGGATACCGTGTAGGATGCCTTCCTCAAGCAGAAGACCGTCGGGATCGGCCACCAATGTAAGCCGCGCCACCTGTGGAGTAAAATCCTTGAGTATAGTATCGCGCCAGGATGTCATTTGTCGCCCTTGCATTTTACAATAATGTGGCAAGTTAGTTCCGGGGTGATTGCGTTCATCCTATCCAGGTCCTGTTTCCACGCATGTTCTTCTTTTTGGATTTGCGCCAACCTGAAGTTTTTTACTTCCGGCAGCCCGATCCGTTCCGCCGCATGGCGCCTTGCGGAAAAGGAGTATTCACCGTTTTCTTTCTTCTGCTTCACGAATTCATTATGTCGGGACATTAGTTCCCGATAAAAAGTGAGCCCTTCTTTTTCTGCCAGTTCAAGCATTGTTGGAAAAACGCTAACTGATTCATCCAACAATAAAGATCCTTCAATTAAAATATCATCAGTGAGAAATATTTCCCATATCCTTCTTGCCGTAGGGCCTAAAAACCGGCCATCGCTATGCAGAAACAATGGGATAAAACGATTGGCACGCCATGTTTCGGTGAAACCTCCGATTTTCCAAATCGACCAAAAGCCGGTAATGTCTTCGGACAAACCATGAACCGTTACCAAGGGAATCGGTTGATCTTTTACCCAGAATGGGATATTAATGGTCAACGACCTCACGCGTTCATTCTCTATGGTTAAGTGGGTAGCGGATGGATAGCGTTGGGCGTCGTTTCCGGAGAAAACGGTGGTTCTGTCCATCTCGCCATCCGGCCACACAAGGCACCATGCCTTGTTGGTAATTTCCGCGCTCCCGCCATGTGAACGAATATAGCTTGTCGTCATTCGTTCGACCCAATGTGGCAAGGGATGATCATGCAACTGTTGGGCAACCGCACTATCAAAACCTGTTTCGGAACTGGTTAAAACTGTTTTTTGCCGTTCATCCCTCGCTATTGTTTGCACTTTTGATACTGCACTATCAACGGCTTTCTCGATATTGTCGGGGTGGATAATCGCTTCCGTATATAATTCATCAAAGAGCTTGCCGGCCAAGGCTGAATCAATCACATCACCAGTCTTGTCAACGCCGAACTCATTTAAGATTATGGCCAATTTCTGGTCCAATACTTCGCGGACCCGATGTTCCACCGAATTTTCGAGGACAAAATTGAGCGCCCGTACCACATATTCCTGCCCGATACGGTCAACCCTTCCTATTCGCTGCTCTATGCGCATGGGGTTCCATGGAATGTCGTAATTGATGACAACATGACAAAACTGGAGGTTTAAACCTTCGCCGCCCGCGTCGGTGGAAATCATAATCCTTGTTTTGCCCCCGAACTGTTCCTGGGCCTTCTTTCGCTCGTCCAAATCCATTGAACCATTCAGGCACACGACCGAGAAACCACGGTCGTCTAAAAACTTCTTGAGCATTTCCTGTGTCGGCACGAACTCGGTAAATATTAATATTTTCAAATCGGCGTTATTTTCTTCCTGTTGTAGTCGGTAGATCCATTCTATTAGCGTTTCCGCTTTAGCATCAGATCCACTCGATTCACATTGGTCCGCAATCTTTAATAGATTTCGCACTTCGGTTTTCTCATTTTTAAATGCCGAAATGCGTGCATGCAAAATCGCTTCGTATTGCTCCTGCCCGTCTAAGTCCGACCATTCTTCTTCAAACCCGGCGGGGAATAGCGACATTTGTTCTTCTGGCTCATCAAACGTTTCAAGCCGTCGTTGCAGGGTGGTACGAATTGCGTGCGTGCTAGAAACGACCAGGCGTTGCATGAGTATCATCAGAAACCCGATGTAATTTCGTTTTTGAGCGAGTGCCTGGTTGTAACCTATCCGCACGTATTCGGTCACTGCCTGGTATAATTGTTCCTGCTGAAAATGGCCAATCCATGACACAGGAACAATCTGTGTTTTGCGGGGTTTAAAGAGTGGTTGACCGTCGAAATTTATTGTTTGTCGCTTTTCCGTGCGAATCACAAAGGGTTTTACCCTGTCCCGCGTAACGCTTTCAATGTCGGGAAAAGCCTCGGAATCGAGCATGGAGATCAGTCTATAAAAAGCATCCGATTTGCCTTGATGTGGCGTAGCTGAAAGTAATAGCAGATACGGCGCCGCTTCCGCTAAACTTTGGCCAAGCCTGAAC
>JBAVGL010000053.1:0-3133 GCA_049684795.1 Chitinivibrionales bacterium
ATGTATGCCATGTATGGGGTATGGACGGATGAGCAAAAAGCGCAAAATTTCGGGTTTCATGCAGCGGACCGCATCTATTTCAGCGCGCAAGCGCTGCTTCCACTTTCTTCTGACACCATTGCTTCACAATTTAATATTGCTACGGCCCAGAGATACGGACAAAAGGTCTTTACCTACGCCCAGGTGCTGGCCAATAAGAAAACAATATTTCCTCAATTAGCCTGGGCCACCGAGTCAATTCATTCGGACATGGCGGGGAAAACATACGATGCAACGGGCACCGCGTTTTATGACGGGATTCAAGTGCCCGATGCCCCGGACAACGTGAACAACATGAACGGCATGGGGTTGCAGGATTGCCCGGATATGGATTGGTATTGGGGGTTATTCATTGAATGCGCCGGGAGCAAAGTAAACATCCAGGAGACAACATATCAGCCGAGCCAGTTTACAAATTATAAAGATTATGACGATGTGAACATGATGAAGCAACAGTACGACCCGACAGTGTATGGCACGGATAATTCCGTAGCCCCATCCAAGGCTAATACGGATAATGTGCCCGTGCAACCATTTCTGTTTAATAAAGATTGCGTTTTGCTCAATGCCCGAATCCCGAATATTTATGACCCGTTTTCGGCAAAGGCGACTTTTTCCTTAGATGAAAAATATTGGGATTGGAACATAACCAATCTTGGATATCATGCTAAAGGAGTGGATGTTTCGAATACTATGAAAAACTGCTTAAGCGAACTTCAAAACGTCTACAATTATTTCATTACACCCGGAGTTCATCAAAGCGATTGGAGTTATAAAAACGGCCAAAAAACGTGGACGTATGGGGGAGACGTTGAAATCGCCTTGGATAATCCGGCATACGCGGACAGCGCATGGTATGTGGCGGACCCGTTTGCAAATTATGCACCGTATGAAGACTTTAAAACCTTCGCGGTATATGAAAACTACATGGGAATAAATCAAGGACCGTTTAAAGCAATATCCTGCCAGTGTGCAAAGTATAACGGGGACATGACGGTCCCTCAATACAAACGATATTCAAGCCAATGGTATCAATTCAGCGATTTTACATGGGAAAAAAAGGATTGGTTCGTCCAATGGCAATATTATCTCGTTTTTAAAGATCAGTGGGGGAGGAAGGTGTCCGTAGGAACGCTTACTTTTACTTCGACCTTGTGGACAGGAGAAAATACCAGCCTTTTTGTCCCCGGTGCTTCGATGAACGGCAATACCTACAATGTTCATGTCAATGTCGGAGGAGACAGCCTCATGAATGACCAGGTGACTTTTTACGATAAAAATTCTCAGGAATATCGCACGGACCAGGCCGATGTCAATGACAGAAGCCCGTCTGATTTCGATAAAGGCGATGCAATGAGAGAAATAGCCGAAAAAATCCTTGTTGCGGAAGCGTTCGATTATGCCATGAAAACACTTCATTACCTGTATACGCATCAAAACAACCAGGTTGGGGCCGCTGCCGGGGTCCTCTACGAAGCTTCAAAACGAATTGAAAATAGAATTTCGCAAAGCGTCGCCTATAAGCTTGCCAAACAAACCTATGACGGTTACGTCCTATGGAAAAAATCAATGGATGTGCTCCGAGACCTTCGAAATACCTATGTAAAAATTGGAGACGCATGGGATGGGCTTCTCTATGCCGCGAATGCGATAGCCGATTACTATTCGCACCTTGATCTTTCTAAAATTCGGCTCACGAACATTACCGATCTTTTCCCGAAAAACGCCTTTATTGAACTCGATTATAGAACATATTCCCTGCAAAAGTCATTCTCGGATTTTACGGCGGCGGTTCATGCAATGGCCCTTGAGTCCGATAGCTTGACACATGGAAACTATGGACCGCTTAACCCGATTATTCGGAAAACATACGCTTCGCTTAATAGCTCCGTTTTGCAATCCGGACAAAATACCTCCACACTCATCGATAATGTTTCCGGGGAAGTCCAGGGCTTAAAAAGCAAGACCACCGGAACATCGAGCGACCAACAGTACCTTTCGAACATAACGAAATCGGCGTACAACATCATTACCAACCAGCGAATAAAGGTCATGAATAATGGAATGCAAAATTTGGCCCTAGCTCTCTATATGACCGAATCGGAGGCAAAACAGTGGGTTTCATATTCCAGGTATATGAAAAACGTAGTTAAAACCGCTCCCGGATTATATGAAAAAGCGATGACTTCACAAACCTCGGCTTCTTGGGCAAATCTGGCCGCGGACTTGTATCAGGATGGGATGTTCGACAATCCGACAAGCCAGTATTTGGGACAACTTTCCGTTGCGAGCAGCACTAAATGAAGCTTAAACAGATCATTGTTTTAGTAACGGTGTTGTGCTCTTCGAGCATCGCGCGCGAGTCGAAAATCATGAATTATTTGGGGAATTTTATACCCTCATTGACCGAAATAGCAACGATTACCAACTGTGCAAATATTTACGAAAAGGTAAGTCAATTCGTGCGCACGACAAGTAAGCTCGTCCATAGCGTTTCCCAAGCACAGTCAGATTGGGACAGACTGAGGTATAACGTCACCCAGATTTATGAAGACATTAAGTATCTCAAAGACATCGACCCGTATAATATGGACACATGGCAATCGAGTTTGCAGAATTGCTCGTTTTCGTTGAAGCTCAATAAATCCCAAGCGGTTGACGCTTTTAATATGCTTGAGGCCCATACGCTTGGGGCATCGACCACCTATATACAAAAAATTCAAACGATTTCGGATTACAATAATGACATTGCAAATAAGCGGAAAGCAATCAACAGCATGTATAATAATCCGCAGTATAGTAGTGAGCTTGCAAAAGCCTCTGATGCTATAAGAGGGTATCGACTGAATACCATCGCACAGCTTCGGTCAATTCAGTCGGCTGACTTGCTCGTTATTCAAAATTCAAAAGATCCAACGGCTGTTGCCCAAGCTCAGACGCACTTTGACCAGGTTGACGCTTCCATTAAAGATCTTGAGACCACGACAGCATCCTCGGTCCAGATGGAAAAACCAGATTCCATCATCGACCAAACAAGTAATCTAATAGCAATTAATTTGACTGAAATAAAATGCAGCAGTGACCGGATCGAGGA
>JBAVGL010000054.1:0-18945 GCA_049684795.1 Chitinivibrionales bacterium
ATTCAATCGATAACGGCGTGACCTTTTCCATGGGGGCCGCGAACCTTCCGAATAGCGGAGCATATTTTTGGACAACGCCGATCATCACGAATAGAAACGTCATACTTCGCTTCGCGGCGAGCGATACGTTTGGAAATATAGGCTTCGGGCCGGTTTCAGCGCCCTTCACCATCGACGCGGCCTTGCCGGTGTCGGCCATTACTTTTCCATTGAATAAATCATATGTCAATAATCTGGCCAATATAAGCGGTAATGCCTCCGACGTCGGCAGCGGCGTAAAAAACGTCTTTATTACCATAAAAACGATTGCCGGAAACTATTGGAACGGCGTATCGGCATGGACCCCCACCCAGACCTGGCTATCCACAGCGCTCAGTCCGTCCAACACATGGGTGTGTAACAACATCGCGCCGACCGGACTAACGAATGGATCGACGATCGCGATAATGTCGCTCGCCACCGACAGCGCCAATAACGTTCAAACCGCGTACGGCGCCGATACGGTCACCGTCGATACGATTGCGCCTGTCTCAACTGTCACGTACCCTGTGAATAACACCAGCATATCATCCCTTGGAAGTATTTCCGGGACCGCGAGCGACGCTGGCGCGGGCGTTTCCGGACTGGTGATCAGCCTTGAAAATGTGACGGACACCACATACTGGAATGGCACGGCATGGATAACGGGCCAGATGTGGCTTATGCCCGCGGGGCTGCCTGTAGGGTTTGCGACATGGACGTATGCGGCGCCAACGTTAACAAACGGTAAAAAATATCTTGTCCAGTCGAAAGCGTCGGACGCGGCGGGAAATAGTGAAACGCCCGGGCCGGGCGTGACGGTTATTTATTCGACAAGCGCACCGGGCTTGCCGACCATTGCCATACTGAACAAGCAAAAGTATGTCAACAACCCGCTGGTGTCCCTGACGCTGTCGGTGCAGAACGCCGACAGCATGCAATTCCGTATTAATGCGGGCGGCTGGACCGCGTGGGAGCAGTATGTGACCACGAAAAGCAACCTGAATATCTCAACGGGCGGTCAGGGCCCTAAATATATCTCCGTGGAATACAAGGACAAAATGGGCAACATGACGGCGCCGGTTTCGGACAGCACTTTTTATGATAGCATACCGCCCAGATGCGTCATCAGTACCGTCGGTACCATGAACCCCACGACATGGAACCACGCTATCTCGGGAATATCTTTTGATACAATGCCGGGGTCGGGCGTGAAAACCGTGTCGGTGCGACTCAGAAACCAGGCGACCGGCACGTGCTGGAACGGTGCTGCATGGGTAATTGATTCCACTTCCGTTATCTGGACAACGGCGACCGGAACGACCGCCTGGAATTGCTCGCTTGCAATGGCCGCAATGAACTCCGGTTTATATGTGATACAAGCCTGCGCCCTTGACAGCGCAGGAAACAAAGGCCCTGTCGTGATCGACTCCTTACAATTGCTTGTGCCTCCCGGCACGCCGCAGATCACGATTAATAAGACAAGCCGTTTTACCAACAGCCCGTTCGTGACGCTCACGCTTTCGGCGCAGAACGTCGACAGCATGCAGTTCCGTCTAGACGCGGGACCGTGGAGCGCGTGGGAGGCGTATGCGACGATGAAAGCCAGCGTGGCGATTAATACGGGCGGCGAAGGGCTCAGGAAAGTGTGGGTCGAGTATAAAAACAAGGTCGCAAATATAACAACGCCGGTGTCGGACAGCATTATATACGACGCCACCCCACCGCAATGCATGGTAATCACGCATGGAATTTTCAGTCCTTCAAATTGGCTCGGGTATTTTCAGGGCACATCATCCGACTCCATGTCGGGGGTGAAGGGAGTTATGGTGCAGGTAAAGTGCGGCCTGACGGGCATGTTCTGGAACGGGACGGCCTGGGGCGTCGACTCGACGCCGACGATGGCGTCGCTTGTCAATGGAGCGTGGAAATTCAATCTTGGCACAAACGTCATGCAGCCGTCGGCATATATATTGAAGGCGGTTGCAAACGACAGCGCCGGGAACAACAGCGCGACGGCGGTTGATTCGATCAGCTATGCGCCGACAATCGCGAATAATTTGAACCTGACCTCTACCGATATGGGCGACAGCGCGATAGCGATATCCTGGAAAGTAGACAAAACAAAGGCGTTCATGAAGAACGTTCTTTACGGATACAAATATGGAACGCTTCCCGACACGACGAACATTAATGTTCTGCGGTATGCCGATACGTCGTTTGTCCTCGGCAACATTACCAGGGCGGGCATGTGGTACTTTGCGACCGGCCTGCAGGATTCCGCGGGAAACAGGTCTTTGCCGCGCTTCGACAGCATCGTCATCGCAAATACGCCGCCGGTGCTTGCGGCGATCAAGGACACTACGGTGTTTGAAGACCGCCTGTGGCAAGGCAGGCTTTCGGCGACCGACCGCAACGGCGACACGCTGCGCTACCGTGCGGTAAACCCGCCGCCTGGGTTTGATGCCGACACGATCAGCGGCGTCATGACCTGGACGCCGGAATTTGGCAACGTGGGCAAAAACCTGATTGTCGGCCAGGCCATCGACGGCCACGGAGGCGTTTCGGCGGACACGTTTGTAATGACGGTCATGGCCCTGCCTCCCCAAATGGCATTTGTCGGCGATAGTGTCGCGCATGAAGACGCGTTGTATGCGGCGCATTTTCAGATAAGTAACCTGGCGAGGGGCGATACCGCGACTTTTATAAAAACTGTTGTTCCATCATGGACCAAAATGGTTGGAGACACGCTCAGCGGCGCGCCAAAAGCAGTGGATGTAGGGAAAGATACGATTATAATGGTGCTTTCCGAAAAGGCGGGATTGAACGATACGCTCCGGAAAATCATTTCGGTTCTGCATACGAATCATCCCCCGCGATTTACGTCGGAAAAGGGACCCGATTCATTATACCAGTATACTACGGCATCATGGCAGTTTGTCGCGACTGACATTGACAAGGGCGACAGCTTGTCCATGGCTTGGACCACGAGGCCGAAGTGGCTCACGGTACTATCAAATAC
The DNA here is from genome assembly GCA_049684795.1 of Chitinivibrionales bacterium. Lineage (GTDB taxonomy): Bacteria > Fibrobacterota > Chitinivibrionia > Chitinivibrionales > FEN-1185 > JBAVGL01. The sequence goes on from JBAVGL010000054.1 coordinate 3,041, forward strand.
GGCCAAGGACACGAACTGGACATTTACCCTGGGCGGGACCCCGGCTTCAACCGATGCCAGGTGGGAGCCGGTCGTTTTTTCAGTGCGCGACACGGCGGGAGCGTCCTTTATCGTCCGCGACTCCGTGTTTGTCATACCGCTGCCGACCACCGTGATCAACGCGGGCGGCCGCAAGATTTCCTATGGCGCGGTCCAGTACGCGGTCAGCGGAAGCGATTTCTATGACACGGCCCTTACGTTCCAGACATCGCTGCGCAGCCTCGACGATACGACGGCTGCGGCTGTGAACAAGTCCTCCACGGGTATCGTGAGTTTCTATCCGCTTGACGATGGCCGGTACGAGTTTAAGGCGCAGGCAGTTGACAACAAGGGACTTAAAGACCCCAATGCGCCACGGGACACGTTTGTCATTGCCGGGGCGTCGCGTCACGTTTTTGCCGACACGACCTGGAATATGGTGTCCGTTCCGTGCACTTCGATGCCTATATCCACGGTTGCCGGAACGGGCTCCATGCTCCATTGGGACGAATCGGGGGTTGAACAGGACATTTACAGCTTTTACCTGAAACCTCCCGATATAACCCAGACATTTCCAGGAATGTCGTACTGGCGGAAATCGCCGGACACCGTCACCATCGTTCTTAAGCCGCAGGACGTCCATGACACAACGATCTCGATACAGCTGCTTAAAGGAACCTATGGATGGAACCAGATCGCCTCGCCGTACCCGTATATCGTTAAATGGCCTGTTGCGGGCACGGCGTGGAAATGGAACAACCAGACCGGGGACTACGATGAAGCAAACGGGCAATTGGAGCCGTGGACCGGTTATTGGGTGGCCGCGGACTCGTCCGCGAGCGTCCGGCTCGACGATACGCCGGTGTTCCCGTCAGCGACAATGGCGAAAAAGCTTTCAACCTTTTTTGTCAATAAATCAAACTGGCAGGTAAAAATCAAGCTCCAGACCTCGAAAGGCGTTGACGCGGAGAACAAGATCGGGTTTAATCCGGGCGCGCGTGACGGATATGATTGCCTCGATTTGGCCAAAGCGCCACGGTTGCAGGGCGGGCGCTCTATGTTTTTCCCGCATGCAGACTGGAACCGTCCAATCAAGGAATATGCGAGCGATATCAGGAAAACAATGCAGCATATCAATGTTTTCCAGATCGGCATCGCGCCATCCCAGGGCGATACGGGCTATTCACAACTTTCCTTCGAGGGGACGGAAAACCTGTCTTCGGTATATTGTTTCCTTGTCGACCCGTACTCGGTCACGGAGATAGCATCGGGAAAACAGTACGCTATTGGGCCGTCGAGTTCCGTTCTGTATAAACAGCTGTTCGTAACGAGCGACAAGAATTTCATCAAGAATTTTCCGCGGGTATTCTCGCTGGCGAGCCCCTATCCCAACCCGTGCAGGCCTGTGGCCAACATCAACTATGTGCTTCCCTACAATTTTGGGAACAACGGGCAGCTTGACCTTGCGCCATATCAGGTCAAGGTCGCGCTGTATGACGCCATGGGAAGACAGGTAAAAGAATTGGTGTACCATAAACAGCTTCCTGGAATGTATCATATACTTTGGGACGGGAAAAACAATGCGGGAACAATCGCCGCGACGGGCGCGTATTTTTGCAGACTGGAAGCCGGAAGATTTTCCGCGACGACTCGGTTGATGATGATACGGTGATAAAAACATTAAAGAGGAACAGTATGAATCACACAATGGTGATCACAAGTGTCTGCATAATCGCTGTATTGGCCTCCAAGAATAACTTTGCCTCCGCAGCTCCAACCGAACAGCGCGCGATCATTAAAACGATGGTCGGGCAAGTGGAGGTAAGTCTACCGAATACGACGCAATGGCGCGCGGCCCGCATCGGCATGGTGGTAAAAATGGGTTCCGACATACGCACCTACGTGGAATCGACCACCGACATTGAACTTGAGTCGGGTACCGTTATTAAAGTCGGAGAGAATACCGTGGTCTCGATCGCCAAACTTTTACAGAACAAAAAGGCCGACATTTCGAACACAAACCTGAAGGTGGGAACCGGCAAGGTGTGGGCCAACGTGAAAAAATTGACAAATACTAATTCGGAATTCGATTTCGAGACCCCCACGGCGGTCGCGTCGATCCGCGGAACGCGCCTGGGCGTAAGCGTCGATATGCAAGGGACGGCGGTCGACGTCTATGAAGGCCTGGTCCAGGTACGGGAAAAGAGTACGGGAAAAACGGTGTCGGTGGCCACCAACGGCGGCGCTATCGTCCAGCCGGGGTCCAAGGGCATCAGCGTAGTCGATTACAGCAAAAAATCGCCGTCCGATACAACGAAAATGAAAGGACAGATGGCCGATCCTTTTGCCGCCGATTCCGCCGCAAAAAGCAGGATCGATACGGCGGCGGCGCACAAAAGGCCCGACACGCTCGGCTTAAAGCCCAAAACCGATTCATCGGCAATGATGGCAAAAGCGCCTTCACAACTTGATACAACGCAAATAAGCCGGGCCGCTCTTTTCCTTGCTCTTACCCTGCCCAAAGACGGCTCCGTGGTCACTGATCCGATGATCCCGGTTTCAGGCAGCGCCACGCCCGGCGCCAAGGTCTTTGTAAACAATACTTCCATAACCGTATCGGCGTCGGGGTCATTTAATTATACGGTCCCCATACCCAACGAAGTGCAAAATTATACTGTTCATGTTGTTTCCCGGCTTGGCGATAACGAAATAAGCGAGGACCGCTCCGTTACGTATCAGCCCGCGCAGACGCCCCTGACGCTTACCATAAGCTCTCCCGTCGACGGGCAGGTCATAAAGGAGAACGTCCTTCAGGTAGTGGGAAAAACAAGCCCCCAGACCTCGGTGACCATAAACGGCCACCCCGCAATTGTTTCGCCGCAGGGAAACATAACCTACGGAGCGCAGCTTACCGAAAAGGACATCGGGGACTATGAAATCGACATTGTTGCAACCAGCAGCGACAACAAGGAAATGACAAAAACCGTGCGGGTAACCGTGGATGTCACCTCCCCGCAGATCAACATTTCGGTGCCAACCCTGGTGGTCCAGGAACAAGGCCTCCAGGCAACGCGTACCGGCAAGCTTACCGTCAATGTGCTCGACCGCACGCCGGAAGATCAGATTTCGTTGGAATACCAGATAAACGGCCGGACCGATAATCTGGCCATGAACCCCGGCGATCGCCAGTACCTGAACCTTGACGAAGGCAAAAACACCTATATTGTCAAGGCATATGACAAGGCGCGGAACATATCGAACGTTATCCAGGGCTCCATTTATTACCTGCCCGGCAATCTGGTCATCGAGATCAGGGACCCCGTGGACAATCCGATGGTCATCAGCGATCTGCCGCCCATGCCAAAAAACGTCGCGGCGTCCCAGATGCGGGTGGAAGTTGAAATCGAAGACGGCATCGGAAATGTTCCCGAAAGCATCAAATACTGCTGGCTTATTGGAGATGGAAAGACGCTGCAGATGACGGGGAACAACAATTACCGCTATTATACGAACGTTTCGCTTTCTTATGGAACGCACACGTATACAGTGCAGGTACAGGACCTGTGCGGAAATTTAATGAGCAAAACACTTGTTATAATAGCGAAACAATAATATTTTCCTGACATGAAAAGCGAGAAAGGTAAGCAGGTTTTTGTTGATGATGTCGATATTGTTTTGACCGATAAAATTATCGGACATACAAGAGAAAATGCCGATGAAAAGCCTGCGGGCCCGATACATCATTCTGAAAATCAACAAAGAAAGAACATTGGTATGAAGCTCGGAATGAAACCTTCCAAGACCGGTTTTTTGAAATATATCATAGGTGGCGTCCTTATTATTGCGGGACTGGTCGCTTTTTTTCTGTGTAAAAAAATATGCCGTTGCGGAAGGAAAAAATAATGCATGCTGTCAAAGGCGGACGTTGCACTTGAAACATCCCCGCACATGATCGTCAACCATCCCGATTGTCTGCATAAATGAATAGCAGATGACGCTCCCTACAAAAGAAAAGCCTCTTTTTTTCAGGTCTTTGCTCATGGCGTCGGAAATGGGCGTTTTGCAGGGAACGCTCTTCCAGCTTGAATAGGCCTTCGATGGCGCCAATGTTTTCCCTTCTGTAAATTTCCAGATAAAACTATCAAATGAGCCGAATTCTTCGGCCACTGCAATGACGCGTCGGGCATTACCGACGGCGGATTCAATTTTGAGAGCATTACGGACGATGGACTCGTTTGCCATGAGCCGCCAAAGGTCTTTTTTTGTAAAGCGCGCGACACGAGCGAGATCCCATTGGCAAAATGCGGCCCTGAAAGCGGGACGTTTTTTAAGAATCGTGAGCCAGCTTAAGCCTGCCTGGAAACCTTCCAACACAAGCATCTCAAAGAGTTTTACGTCATCATGGACTGCAACGCCCCATTCGTTGTCGTGGTAGGCAATATAATCCGGGTCGTTTCCCGCCCAGGGGCAGCGTTTAACGGCGAGCATAAAGCGCCTCCGCGAGCATAAGGTCGCTTTTCGTGGTAATCTTGAAATTGAGCGGATCGCCCCAGGCGATTCCCACCGGAATTCCGCACGCTTCGATCAGCATGGCCTCGTCGGTAGGAGACATGTCAAGAGTTTCAACCTTTAAAAAGGCGTTTTTAAGAAGAGACGTTTTGAAAAGCTGTGGGGTGCCAACGCGTATAAGCGTCGCGCGGTCCACGGTTTCCAGGGCCCGGTCGTCCTTGAAAAGTCGCACGGTATCAACTTCAGGCGTCACGGTTATAACGCAATCGTAGTTTGCCGCTTTACTTTTTTCAAGCACCGAATCGATCACGGCGTGACTCACAAAAGGACGCGCGGCGTCGTGGACAAGGACCCAGGACGCCGAAGCGGCCATGACTCCGCTTTGCACCGATTGCCAGCGCTCTTTGCCGCCAGGAACAATGCTGGTTTTTTTAAGACAGTGGGCCGCCGAAAGGATTTTTTCCGTTTCGTGAAGCATATCCGGCGGCACGGCCAGGACGATTGAATTAATCGACGCGTGCGTATTAAAACATTCAAGAGAATGCAATAAAAGCGGCTTACCACCCAGATCCACGAATGCTTTGGGCATGGTAGAACCCAACCGTTTGCCCTCCCCGGCGGCAACGATGATACAATCGATAGTTGTGCTTTTTTCCATAGCGCCTAAATTAAATCGACCGCCTTTACGTTCATTTCCAATTGTTCCGGGCTTTTGCTTCCCGGGATCGCCGCGCTTACCGTCGGGTCTTTGAGGCACCAGGCAATGGCCCATTGCGCCATCGGTATGCCTGGCGGCACTTCATGCGCGGCAATGCGCTCGACTTCTTCCAGTTTTTTCCTGACGTCCTCAGGGTTATGCGTTGACCTGACATCGCCTTTTGCAAAGGTCATGCCGGGCCTGTACTTACCGGACAAATAGCCGCTTGCCAGGGGCACCCGGGCAAGCACGCCGAGGTTTTGGCTTTTACATAAAGAAAAAACGGCCTCTTCCGGGCCGCGGTCGAGCCGGTTGTAAACGACCTGCACGGCCTGCGCATGAAAGCGCGAAGCTGACTCCGTTTGATGGGTCTCGCGGTTTTTGGCGATGGAAATCCCAAGGTAACGGATTTTCCCCTTTTCCCGCTCTTTCCACAGTGTATTCCACAGGTCTTCATTGTCGAATTCCTCGTCGGTCGGCGAATGGATTTGGTATATGTCAACATACTCGGTTTGCAGAGCCTTAAGTGATGCCTCCAACTGAACGCGCACGTCCTCCGGCTTGAAAAGTCTGGACCGTTCCATGAAATTATGGAACTCATGGCCGAACTTCGTGGCAATGATCCATTTTCCCCTGTTTCCCCTGATCGCTTTTCCCACGAGTTCTTCAGCGCGGTGCGCGCCGTAACACTCGGCGGTGTCGATGAGGTTGACGCCAAGCACCCGGGCTTTATCGACAATAGCCTGTACCTGGTCGTCGTTAAAGTCAATTCCCCATTCACCCCCATATTGCCACGTTCCCAACCCGATCACCGAAACCGAAAGACCGGTGCTGCCCAAGACCCTGTATTTCATCGGCTCTTTTTCCTCTCCACGAGCCCCGCGACCTTCATGGGCAGGCCGAAAAGCCTGATGAACCCGCTTGCGTCCTTCTGGTCGTAAAAATTTGTGTCGGTAAAGGAAGCAAGGTCTTGGATGTACAGCGATTTGTCGGCCTTGGAACCTGCGGGCCGCACGTTTCCTTTGAAGAGTTTGAGTTTTGAAACACCGGTGACGTTACGTTGCGTGACGTTGACAAAAGCGTCCAGAGCGAAGCGCAAGGCGCTGAACCATTGGCCGTTATAGACGAGCTCAGCGTAGCGGATCGCTAGAATTTCCTTGCAATGCAGCGTTTCCCTGTCCAGGACCAGGCGTTCAATCTCGCGGTGCGCCGCGTGCAAAAGAGTGCCTCCAGGCGTCTCGTAAATGCCGCGCGATTTGATCCCCACCAGCCTGTTTTCAACCATATCGGCCTGGCCGATCGCGTGTTCGGCGCCGATACGGTTAAGTTCTGCGAGCAGTTCAACCGTACCGAGTTTCTTTCCGTTTACCGCAACGGGGATTCCCTGCAAAAATTCAATCCTGACATATTCCGGCTTATCCGGGGCGTTTTGCATGGTTTTCGAAAGCGTGTACACGTCGTCCGGCGGCTCTTTTGATACGTCTTCGAGCACGCCTCCCTCATGGCTGATGTGCCAGATGTTGCGGTCTTCGGAGTAAATACGTTTTGTGGATTGACTGACGGGTACTTTGCGGCGCGTTGCGTATTTCAGGCAATCCTCGCGCGATTTCATGGTCCATTTGGGATCCTTCCACGGTGAAATGATCGTAAGCGAAGGGTCCAGCGCCATGACAGTCAGCTCGAAGCGGACCTGGTCGTTGCCTTTTCCGGTCGCGCCGTGGGCAATTGCGGTCGCGCCTTCCTTATGCGCGATTTCGACTGCCCTCTTTGCGATAAGCGGCCGCGCAAAGCTTGTTCCCAGCAAATAAGAGCCTTCGTACACGGCGCCCGCCTTGAGCGTGGGATAAATATAATCGGTAACGAATTCTTCCTTCAAATCCTCTATGTAAAGCTTTGACGCCCCGGTTTTCAAGGCTTTTTCCCTGAGTCCGGAAAGCTCCTCCTCCTGGCCGAGGTCGGCGCACATGGCGATGACTTCGCATTTGTAGTTTTCTTTAAGCCACGGGACCATGATGGACGTGTCGAGGCCCCCGGAATATAATAAAACGACTTTTTTCATTGAGATGTTTCCTTCTGTTATTGGTTTGCAGGGGCAGGCCGCGCCCCTACGACAAAATTATAAACATTTTTCAAATATTGATAGCGCCGCGTTACATTCCGCTTTTGTGACGATAAGCGGCGGCATGAACCGCACGGTATTCGACCCCGCGGCGATAACGAGAAGGCCGTTGCTTTTACATTTTGCCACAATGTCTTTCGGTTCGACCTTCATTTCGATGCCGATGAGCAGTCCGCATCCGCGCACTTCTTTAATCGAAGAATACTTCTTTGCCAGAGCCCAAAGTTTTTCCCTGAGATACGCGCCTGTTTTAACCACGTTATTTAAAAAAGGCTTCGTGGAAATTAGTTTCAAGACCTCACAGCCCAGGGCGCATGCCACGGGGTTTCCACCGAAGGTTGTGCCATGATTGCCCGGGGAAATAGCCATCGCAACCTTTTCACAGGCAATAACGGCCCCCAGCGGCAGCCCGCCGCCCAGCGGCTTGGCGCTGGCCATAAGATCGGGGACTACGCCGTGCTGCTCATAGTTCCACAGCGTTCCGGTCCTTCCCATGCCGCACTGGATTTCGTCGAAGACAAGCACGATATTATGCGCGGTAGCGTAGTCGCGTAAAAACCGCAGAAATTCGGTCGACGCGCTCAAAACGCCGCCTTCGCCCTGGATGGGCTCCACGAGAATTGCCGCGTAGTCATATTTGTCAAGAGTCTTGATGGCCGCCTCGACGTCATTGAGCGGGGCATAGTGGAACCCTTCCAAAAGCGGTCCGAAGCCCTCGTGGAACTTGTCCTGGGCCGTGGCCGACAGGGCGCCGTAGGTCCGTCCGTGGAAGCCGTTGAAAAACGACAACACATGGAATTTTTTGCTTGACATTTGAGAGGCATATTTCCGCGAGAACTTGATCGTCGCCTCCATTGCCTCCGTGCCGCTGTTGCATAAAAAAACCCGCGTGCCGAAGCTGTTCTTTATGAGCAGCCCGGCCAGCTCGATTTGCGGCGGAGTTATGTACAGGTTGGAGGTGTGGATCAGCTTTTTTCCCTGATGGCCTAGCGCCTTGACAAGCGCAGGATGTGCGTGGCCGAGGGCGTTTACCGCGATACCGGTGCCGAAATCCAGATATTTCTTCCCCTCGGCGTCATACACGTAAACGCCTTTACCTTTTACCAGCGGCGGACCGCTCCGGTAAAAGGTGGGCACGAACAGTTCGTTGTAATCGTCATTCATCCTTTTATCCTCCGTATTATTATCTATTTGTCTTGCTCTTTATTCTACAATCACGGTCCCCGTCATGGTTGATGGCGTCAGCTCCTGCGAAAGGGTTCGTGGGCCGTTCCACCCGCAAATGTGAACCTGTTTGACGCCCGCAAGCACGGCCTCGGCGGCGCCGCGGACCTTGGGTGCCATGCCACCGGTGATTTGTCCGGAGGCGATAAGCGCTTCGATCTCCGAAACTTTTATTACGCTCTTTACCGTATTGTCTATTTTTATTCCCGGAACGTCCGAGACGAAAACCAAATGCTCCGCCCGGCATTTCTTCGCGATTTCAGAGGCCGCGAGATCAGCGTTGACATTGTAAATATTTCCCCGCGCGTCTCGTGAAATGGGCGACACTACGGCAACGATGCCGTTTGTTTTACACAGTTCGATGATAGTCGGGTCGATCGCGTCGATCCGGCCCACGAAGCCTATGTCGCGTCCTTTTATGAACATGCGCGAAGCGATCATGAACCCGCAATCGACCCCGCTGAACCCGATGCTTTTGATGCCGGAGGTCTGCAAAGCATTGACTATGCGTTTGTTAACGTCGCCCGAAAGCACCATCTGGACGACGCCCACTGTGTGTGCGTCGGTCACGCGCATGCCTTCGACAAAAGAATATTCCTTGTTCTGCAAGTCGAGCTGACGGGCAATGTCCTTGCCACCCCCGTGCACGATGATGGGGAAAAAACCTTCCGCGATACCCTTGATGCTTTCGGCCAATTGGGGCAAAAAATCCGGTGCGTCCAGGGTCGATCCGCCGATTTTTATAAGAACGGTTTCCACTGTTACAATAATCCTTCTTTTTCGTCAAAACCGAACATGATGTTCATGTTTTGCAGCGCAAGACCGCTTGCCCCTTTGAGCAAATTATCGATGGCGCAGACCCCTATCACCGGCTGGCCATTATTTCCTCCCGTAAAGGTCATGTCGCAGAAATTCGTATAAGCAACGCCCCGTACGGAAGGTAGGTCCTCGGGCATGCGCACCCGTATAAACGGTTCGCTAACATACTTTTGCCGTACGCAATCCAGGCATTCGGCAGCGGATACGCTTCCCAGGATATATATGGTCGAAAGAATGCCTCTGTTCATGGGAACAAGATGGGGTGAAAAGGTTATTTCCACGTTCCTGCCGCATGCCGCCGAGAGCTCCTGGTCGATTTCGGCGAGGTGCCGGTGCGAACGGCCGATCGAATAGGCAGAAAAATTATCATGCGCTTCTACGAAAAGCGAACTTAATTTGAGCGACCGTCCCGCCCCGCTCACTCCGGATTTGGAATCCGCGATCACCGACGAAATCCGGTCACCGAATTTTTTAAAAAGCGGGATAAGCGGAAGCATGATGCTGGAGGAATAACAGCCGGGATTGGCCAGCACCTTCGCCTGTGCGATGGCGCTCCGGTAATGCTCGGGAAGGCCAAATACTGCTTTGTCAAGCACCGCAGGGCAGGGGTGCTCCGTTTTATACCACTGGGCGTATACCTTCGGGTTTCTAATCCGGAAGTCGGCGCTTAAATCGATGACGCGTATCCCTTTTTCAATGAAGGGCATGCACAAAGCGGCCGAGGTCGCGTGCGGGAGGCATGAAAAAACGCAATCGACCTTCTGCTGCATAGCCTCTTCGGGCGAAATAAGCGTCGAATCGCAGATGGTTGTGAGTTCCGGAAATACCTCGCTGAATTTTTTTCCCGCGTAGGTTTGAGACGAAACAAAGGAAATGTCCGCATGGGCGTGTTTATGGAGAAGTTTGGCTAGTTCAACACCGGTGTATCCCGTTGCGCCTAATATTCCGATGGTTATTGAAGACATAGGAATTAATCCTTTTTAGAGATATAGTAGAAACCGTTTTTAATTTGATCACCCAATGAAATCGAGATTGGTGGTCAGATGTTTCCTCAAGCGCCGTAGGGATGTTTTGAGGGTTCCCAAGCGCGGAGAAAATATCTGACCGCCAATCCTTTCCCATGATGCATAGTCATATAAAATAAAAAATGGGACGGCATTAATGAAGCTAAAGCAACGGAATTGCAAATTACCTCAAAATGATTGTTCGTGGAAATCCTTATTATTTCATGGAAAAAATTATTTGTATTGCCGGATCTTTTTGTTATATTATATAAAAGCGTGAACGTTAACGCTCCATTATTGCACCCAAGCAAATTTACTTTACCGGAATCACCTGAATAAACCATGATAACAATTAAAGACATCGCCCGGAAGACGCATGTGTCGATTGGCACCGTCGACAGGGTCTTGCACGGCCGCGGCCGGGTCGCGAAAAAAACCGAGGAAAAAATACTGGCCCTTGTTAAAAAAACCGGGTATAAAACGAATATCCACGGAAGAAACCTTGTCCTGAAAAAGGCCTTCAATTTCGGCATTATCATGCCCCAGACCACGCAGGACAGCTCCTATTGGGAAATCCTATATAATGGCATAGAACATGCGTTGGCCGATCTTTCGGCTTTCAACATCAAGGCGCATTATTTTTTCTTCGATAAGTATTCGGAGCCTTCATTCAAGCTTGCGTCTTCGAAAGCCCTGAAAAGCAAGGTCAGCGGCCTGCTTATCGCTCCCGTTTTATCGGACGCGTGCGCTTTATTCACACAGTCCGTCCCGCCGGAAATCCCCTACGTTTATGTTGATTCCACGGTCCCCGGAACAAACCCTTTGGCTTATATCGGGCAAAATTCATTTCAAAGCGGCATCTGCGCCGCGAAACTCATGAGCTTGCTTATCGGCGCCCAGGCAAGCGCCGCGATTATCAGGATACTTCCGGCTGATTTTCATATCAATGAGCGGGCAAAGGGGTTTTCATCATTTTTTGAAAAAATTCCGCGAGTCAGCGTTCGAATATTCGATGCGAGCGGCGGCATGACCCAGACCCAGTTCGTCGATTGCATCGCGTCCATCAAGGCGGCCATTCCCAATTGCAAAGGTTTTTTCGTGACCAACGCCCTCACGCACCGCGTTGTCAATGCGCTGCAAACGGTCCCTAACGGGAAAATGCGCGTCATAGGCTACGATCTAGTCGATGAAAACCGGCGGCTTCTTTCGGAGGGCCATATCGATTTCATCATCAGCCAGAAAACGAGGGAACAGGGCTATCAGGGGATTTATACGCTTTTCCGACACCTCATACTCAAGGAGCAGTGCGCCCGGGAAGTCCTCATGCCCATTGAAATCGTTACGGACGAAAATTTGCTTTACTACCAGTAAAGATCAGGGAGCGAAGTTTATGGCAAATCCTCATTACGTGATCGGGGTCGATTATGGCACGGATTCCGTGCGTTCGGTGATCGTCGATTGCTCGCAGGGGCGTGAGGTGTCCAGCGCGGTTCAGTACTACACCCGCTGGAAATCCGGGCTTTTCTGCGATCCGGCAAAAAACCGGTTCAGGCAGCACCCGCTCGATTTTATGGAAGGACTCGAAAAGACCGTAACCATGGCGCTTGCAAAGGCGCCTAAAGGCACGGCCAAAAAGGTCCGGGGGATATCAATCGACACCACGGGGTCAACGCCTGTTGCCGTTGACAAAGAAGGAACACCGCTGGCCCTGACGAAGGAATTCTCCAAAAACCCCAATGCCATGTTTGTGCTCTGGAAAGACCACACCGCGGTCGCGGAGGCCGAGGAAATAAATACTGTTTCCAAAAACTGGGGCGGGGAAGATTATACGAAATACGTGGGCGGCGTTTATTCTTCCGAATGGTTCTGGGCAAAAATTCTTCACGTGCTCAGGAAAGACCCTGCAATACGGGCCAGGGCGTTTTCCTGGGTTGAACACTGCGATTGGGTTCCGGCGCTGCTTACCGGGAATACCGATCCGCTTCTCATGAAAAGGGGCCGCTGCTCCGCGGGCCACAAGGCCATGTGGCACTCCGCGTTCAACGGGCTGCCATCGGAAAAATATTTAGTCGCGATCGATAAGCGTCTTGCCGGGCTGCGCGGAAGGCTTTTTCAGGAAACGTTTACAAGTGACAATTCCTGCGGCGCGCTTTCCCCTGAGTGGGCGCAAAGGCTCGGACTTGACGAGAATGTCGTTGTCGGGGTCGGGGCTTTCGACGCGCACATGGGGGCCGTTGGCGGTGAAATCGAGCCGTACATTTTAAGCAAAGTGATGGGCACCTCAACCTGCGACATGCTCGTCGCCCCGACAAAGGAAATAAGCAATAAATTAATCAAGGGCATCTGCGGGCAGGTTGACGGGTCGATTATTCCTGGGATGCTGGGCATGGAGGCCGGGCAATCGGCCTTCGGAGACGTGTACGCCTGGTTCACGAAAATGCTCCTGGACCCCGTTGAAAAGGCGCTTGACGAAGGCAAGGCAATCGGCGCGGCAACAAAGCAACAAATTGTAAAGGCCCTTTCAAACAACATGCTTCCAACGCTTACGAAAGAAGCTCAGGGAATAGGCATCGGGCAATCGGGGATCGTTGCCCTGGATTGGCTTAACGGCAGGCGCACGCCCGACGCCAACCAGGCCTTGACCGGGGCAATTATGGGGCTTACCCTGGGAAGCGACGCGCCGAAGATCTTTCGCGCGCTTGTGGAGGCCACGGCGTTCGGCGCGAAGAAAATCGTCGACCGGTTCATAGCCGAAGGGGTTCCCATAAAAGGCGTGATAGCCCTGGGCGGCGTGGCGAAAAAATCGCCTTTTGTCATGCAGACGGTGGCCGACGCGCTTGACATGAAAATCAAGGTGGCCCGTTCGGAGCAGACCTGCGCTCTGGGCGCGGCCATGTTTGCGGCCGTGGCTGCCGGAATTTACCCTACCATTTGGCACGCGCAGAAGGCCATGGGCCAGGGATTTGAAAAAGAATACCGCCCCAATGCGCAGAACGTAAAGAAATACCGGGTCCTTTATCAAAAGTATTCAAGGATCGCGGATTTCGTGGAGAAGCAATATGAGCGCCTATAAGGAATTAAAAGAGCGGTCCTGGCAATGCACCATGGAGCTTCCAACGCGAAACCTCGTTCTATATACGTTTGGGAACGTAAGCTTCATCGACCGGGACAAGGGCGTCATCGCGATTAAGCCGAGCGGCGTGCCTTACGAAGAACTGAAGCCCGACCAAATGGTTGTCGTTGACCTCGACAACAAGATCGTGGAAGGCATGCTTCGCTTTTCATCCGACACCAAAACCCACACGCTCCTGTACAGGCATTTTCCCGAAATCGGCGGGGTCGTGCACACCCATGCGCCGTATAGCGTCGCCTGGGCGCAGGCGAAAAAAGCCATTCCCGTTTTTGGCACGACACATGCCGATTATGTCGCCGGAGAAGTCCCGTGCACCGAGGTCATGAGCGATAAAAAAATAAAGGGCGATTACGAGGAGGAAACGGGCAATTTGATCCTTGAAAGGTTTAAAGGCCTTTCTTATAAAGAAGTAGAAATGGCTCTCGTCGCGTGTCATGGGCCGTTTACCTGGGGAAAATCGCCCGAAGAAGCCGTGCACAACATGGTTATTTTGGAAGAACTGGCGAAAATTGCCCTGTTGACAATAACAATAGACCCTGGTGCGTCGCCGCTGAAGCAGGAGCTCATTGAAAAGCATTATCAGCGCAAACACGGAAAAAACGCCTATTATGGACAAAAATAATTTTTTTTAACCTGCTTCGGCCAAGGAGTAAAAACCATGAACACCGGTTCGGTTTTCAATTCGCTTGACTGGCTTGCCATCGTTCTCTTTTTCGCCGGCATGCTTGCGATCGTATGGGTAGCCATGCGCAGGAAGGTAAAGTCCGGTGAAGATTACTTTCTTTCCGCGCGTGACGCCACATGGCTCCCCATCGGAACTTCAATCTACACTTCCAACATCGGCTCCGAACACCTCGTTGGTCTCGCGGGCGCGGGTTTTGCCACGGGCCTCGCAATGGCCCACTGGGAAATCCAGGCCTGGATCATCCTGATACTCGGCTGGGTCTTCGTTCCAATCTACGACCGCATCAAGGTCTTTACAATGCCGGAATTCCTTGAACTGCGCTTTTCAAAAGGCTCCCGTTCGATCCTGAGCTTTCTTACCATCGCAAGCCTGGTGCTTACCAAAATCGCCGCGACCCTCTACGCCGCGGACGTCGTTTTCAAGGTCTTCCTCGGCCGCGACTCAATCATGCTTTTCGGACGCCAGGTGGACATGTTCTGGGTAATCGCCCTGGGACTGGCCATTGCAACGGGTATTTATACCGCTCTTGGCGGTTTACGCGTGATCATGTATACCGCCGTGCTTCAGACGCCGGTCCTGCTCTTCGGCTCCATCTGCATCCTCTTAATCGGCCTCCACAAGCTCGGCGGCGGCAATCTTATCACGGGCTGGCAAGCCATGATGACTGCAGTAGGAAAGAACGTGCATCTCGTCAGGCCGCTGAGTGACAAGTCGTTCCCGTGGCTGGCGGTGTTGCCGGGTTCGGCCATTATAGGGTTCTGGTATTGGTGCACGGACCAATATATCGTGCAGCGCGTGCTCGCCGGAAAAAATCAGCAGGAAAGCAGGCGAGGCAGCATACTCGCCGCTTACCTTAAGCTCACGCCGGTGTTCATATTCATGATTCCCGGTATGATGGCGTTCGCGCTGACGAAAGTCGCTGAGAGCGGCTTCAGTACCAGCGGCGACGCGGCCTACACGTCTCTTGTGGCCCAGATTCTTCCTCACGGTATTCGGGGCATCGTGGCGTGCGGAATGCTTGCCTCGCTCATGGCATCCCTGGCTTCCAAGTTCAATGCGTCGGCAACGCTCTTTACCATGGACTTCTATCAGAAATGGCATCCAACCGCATCGGGCCGCACGCAAGTGCTGGTCGGCCGCATTGCCACGGGAGTCATCGTTCTCGTGGGCATTCTGTGGATACCGGTCATGAAGACGCTCGGCAAAAACCTTTATGAATATTTACAAAGCGTACAGGGCTACATGTCGCCGGCCATCGCCGTGCTGTTTGTGGCGGGTATTTTCTGGAAGCGCGCCAATGCGCCCGCGGCATTCTGGTCTTTTCTGGTGGGCGCCTTCGGCGGCTTCTTCCGCCTGGGTCTCGATCTTTTGATCGGCCGGCCGTTAAAGGACGGTCTTGCCACTCCTGATGCACTGCAAGCAAAGTATGGTTTTCTGTTTAACCTGCAACAGATCCACTGGCTTTACTATGCCGAAGGGCTTTTGATCGTTACGATTGTTCTAATGGTACTCATTAGTCTTCTCACCAAGGCGCCGGTCAAGGAAAAAGAACGCTTTACCGCCTATGGCGCGACTCCGGAGGAAAAGGCCGCCACGCGCGCGAGCTGGAACAAATGGGACGTTGTCCATACGGTGATTATTTGCGGTATCGTGGCCGTTTTCTACTGGTGCTTCTGGTAAGAGGAATAAAATTGACA
>JBAVGL010000055.1:0-2937 GCA_049684795.1 Chitinivibrionales bacterium
GGCACCTGGATTTCGGAATGGTCCTCCGCCGAGACATCCGGCCAGAGAATGCCGGGGGAACTGGAAATGAAAACGTGCGCCGGAGTATTATCAATATAAACCTGGTCGATATACTCATAGCCGGAAACGGTCCGGCCGCCGGACAACATGCCCAAAAGATACGATCTCGCGTCATTGCCGTCGCCTGACCGTAACATGCCGACGCCTGCCGCGCTGCCGAGGGTCGTCCCGTCTTTCAGGAAGGTCATGGAACCGTCGTTTCCAATGTCCGTGCTCGGCATGACCATATACCACTCCCAGTGTTCCCACGTTTTCAATTGGGAAAAGCACGCGGAATCGGTCGTGACCATGTCGGCCGTGGTGGCGGAATATTCATCCGCGTTACAGGCGGAATAGAAAACCGACCATCCGGGGCTGTTTATCGTTTCGGCGGACAAATGGACGGCGTCCTCAACGCCGTTATTATCAGGGTAAACGGCGCTGAACAGCGTTGGACCGGAATTATCCGATGAGAAATAGAGCCGCATGAATTTATTGTTGCTGCCGGAGCTGACCGTCATGTTCCAATTTGAATAGTCCCTGTACATCCACATCGAGAAATAATTGCGTCGATACGGCGTATTTTCCAGATGCTTTACCGAGGCGAAACCGCCATTGGTGTTGTATCGGATTTTATAACTCGATTGCTGCCACGGACAGCGTTGAGGGCCGGTATTGACAAGTCCTCCGGCGCCCGAAAACGTCCATCCGCCGCCAAGCGTTCCGCTTGACCAGTTGTTGGCCGCAGAAACGTTGTCGTAGCTTGAAATAAGCGGCCCGGCATTTGGTTTTTGGCTGAAACCGGCGCCGGTGATAACAACGGGACTCTTATTGGTGAAGGTCCCGGAAACGCCGGAAATTACCGGAAACGCGCCGATGTTTGCGGGGTTTATCACCAGGAGCGGAAATAAACAGAATGCCCCAAGGCGTGCTTTATAATAATGCGCCCTTTTGTCCATAATCCGCCTTGGGTTTTGTGATTGGCGATTGTTTATGCGTCCGGCCTTTGGGGCCGTTTTTATCGTATCCTGTAAATGCCAACTTAGAAAATAGCAATTAAAAATGCAATTGTCAATCTATATCCTGATTGCCCACGATTTATGGGTCTGCCTGCATTTCCGCGAATTTGATCGGCAAATATGAACGCTAAAGCTTAAACTTCCTCCTTTGAATTGATATTTTTCAGGAAGCGGAAAAAAAGTTAAAACAGAAAAAAAAGCCCCGAAGGTGTTTTTTCTGTATATTAATGGGTTAAACTTTGGGAAGCAGGTTGTGAACCGTGGCGATGCATAGACGTGTGTAAATAATAGTCCACAAAAGTTGCTTAACCGATTAACCGTCAATTCACGCTTTATCTAAAGAAGGCAAATTCATGAGCGAACAAAAATCGACCAGTCGCAGGAGTTTTTTAAAAATGACGGCCGCCGGCGCCGCGGGAATCACGCTTGTTTCAAAAGTCGATTCTATTTTTTCGGCGTCGTCCGTTGCCGCTTCGCCGGGACCCGGAAATAAATGGCCCGGCCGCGTGGTTGTCAACTTTAACAAGGCCGCCGTCAGCGCAAGCGCCGTCGCTAATACAACGGTCATAGAACAAATGATTAACGACGCCATCCTGATATTGGCCGGTCAAACGACGATCGGGGCCGCATGGAAAGCGATCTTTCCCGCGACCTTGACGGCCGCCTCAAAAATCGCCATTAAAGTAAGCACCGCTAACACGCAAGGGGCCGCTCCGCACTGGTCGTCCGTTCGCGCCATAACCGACGGGCTCCAACAAATGAATTTCAATGGAACGACATTTCCTCCCGGGAATATTACGATCTATGAAATAGGCGGAAACCTGACAACCGATAAATATACCTCGGCAAATTTTCCCGGTATTTCAATTATCGCGGACACTGAGGTAAACGGAGGTGATGGCGCTTTAAACAACAGGACCTATGCGCAATCACTGAAAAATGCGGCTTTTCTGATCAATGTTTTCAGCCCGCGCGGCCATAACGTCGGATCAAAATTTACTCTTGGTTTCAAAAGCCATTTCGGCACTTATTTTCCGGTAAACCAGGACTTGCACGCCAATGCGGCGCAAAATATTCAGGCCCTCAATTGCACGGGGCCGGTTTACGCTAAAAACGTCCTTTCCGTATGCAGCGGCATTTTTGGGATGAACGAAGGGAATGGTCCCGCCGGTTTGCCTGATATTTATACGACGTACGCTCAGTCCATCGATAAAACATCCACTAATCAATGTCCGACGACCATCATCATGAGCACCGATCCGGTAAGCGCTGAAATGCAGGCCATTAAAATAATGCGTATCAATAAAAACGAAACCTATGCAATTGCCGACATGCCCTCGTACCTTCAAGCGTCCGCGGGAATAGCCACCACCGGGTTCTCAACAATTTATAACATCGGGACCATTGATGAATCGCAGATGACCGTTTTAAAAATCATCAACGGCGCTTCCACGCCGGTGCTCAATCCCGTCGGCGGCGCCGTGGGCGCTTCAGGAGCCGGCATCGTGGCCCATCATATCAAAGGCCGCAACGCAACATTCATTGAATTCAAACTTCCACCCGAACATATCGGCAAAGAAGCCTTTATTGAAATATTTGATGGCAGGGGGGCGCTTGTGCGAAAGTTTTCTCAAAAAGCGCTTGGGGTGCAAAACCACTTTTCCTGGGATGAAACCGATGCGACCGGAAATGCGGCTGAAAATGGACTATATGCAGCGCGTCTTTCGTCAGGGAGCGTGCGTGAATCAACGCGGTTCATGATCGTGCATTGATTACAGGTTGAAACGAAAGAAACTATTGAGTTTGAATGTTCGTAGAATAACAATCCAGGGCTGGAGCATGCAGTAATATGCGTCCAGGTGTACTGAGCCTTTGTCGA
>JBAVGL010000056.1:0-3381 GCA_049684795.1 Chitinivibrionales bacterium
GCAAATGCAAATAACCGAAAGCTTCATTGCAGGGAATTTTGATATCGAAAAAGCTAAATGACAGTTCGGAATTTTGCTTTAAAAAACCTGTATCAAGCAGCAGGCTATTAATAAGCTTCTCCTCTCAATTCACGAAGCCATGCATCAGAGTCAGGTACATCCGCCCACGAACTCTGTGCTTTGTCAATGAGCGAATCTAGATATTTCTCATCATAATCCGGCGAATAGTCGATAAATTCAACGAAGGCAAGCGACCCGGAATCGATTTCGCCCGTGGCGATATTTTGCCTGCCGGTGGCACGCACGCCAAGTGGTTTATAGAGCGGATTATGGTCGTACTGCGCAAGAGTATCGCGGGGAGTTTGAATCCTGAACGTTGAAAGCCCCGGCACACTTACATGAACATTCGGATTTGTTTTTCCACCCATGTTGGTAATGTCGCCGTAGAAGTAAAATTCCCCTGACACCCATTCATTGTCGGGCAGGGAATAATGCGTTGACGGATCTATAATAAGGCGTGTTGAATCAAGTACAGAAGTCGAAATTTCAAAGCTATAGTTTTGTTTTCGAGCGGTTTACCTTTAACTTTTATCCTTACGTAGGCTTTTTTCATCCCACATTTCCCGGAAAGCATACACTTGGGCCGCGGCCGCCTCAGGATCAATAAAATAATAATACCGGCAAAGCTTTTTAAAAAGAGTAAGCATTGTAGCGTCAAAACAAAAATCAAGTATTCCATCCAGCAAGTGCTCGATTTCTTGAGTATCGCGGGATTTTTTTCGAATTACATCCTCAACAAGCGGCGCATATGCCGAGTATGCTTGATTGGGAAGCTTTTGCAAACCTTCCACCAATTTGAGCAGTTCCGGGGAAATTAGTTCTGATTTTGGACGGCGTCTTTTAGTAGGTTTTCGGGGGTTTTGCAATTTTTTTTTGGGGATGTATTCATTTGGCTGCATTCCCATCAGGAAATCGTTTCTTAAGCTGCTTGATATCCGATTCCAGTTCTGTTAAGCTTTTATCCCGTTCCAGCAGTTTTTGGGTGTCTTTGTATTTTTGATACTCTATGCCTGATTTTTCAAGCGCCATTTCATGACTTATTGCACCTGCATGCTGAAGCAGTTCTCTTCCATTAAGATTGATAATAGTATCGAGGCGCAGTATCCAGTCTTTCATGTACATGGGAGTGCGTTGTTGCGCCATGGCTTCGGCAAAGGCAAGATATTGTTCAACAATCAAACCGAGTAATTTTATTTCATCTTTACTAAGATAATTTTTAGCAATACTGACATCAGCTTTCCTAATAAGGACGTCACCCTTTTTGTCATACGATTGCATGCCTAAAAGAGGTTGCGAGGCATCTATCCTGCGAAACACCAATTCCGCAGCAGTTTGCTTGCTTATCGCCCAAAGCAGTTTGTTTTGAACGATTTTAAAAAAGGTAATTGTTTTTTCATCGTCCGGGTCGTAGTCGATGCTTGTTGCATAAATGTCTTTTATTTTTTGATAGAAAAAGCGTTCCGAGAGTCGGATTTCCCGGATTTTTTCCTGTAACTCATTGAAATAATTCATTGAATTGCCGGACTTAAACCGCTCGGTATTCAATGCAAAACCCTTGATAATATATTCCTTGAGCCTCTGTGTTGCCCAAATACGGAATTGGGTACCTTGCAAAGACTTAACACGATAACCCACCGAAATAATAATGTCAAGATTATAGAAATTGGTATCGTAAGACTTTCCATCCGATCCAGTTGTCCGGAATTTCCGGACAACTGAATCCTCATGCAATTCACCCTCGCTGAAAATGTTTCGAATATGTTCAGAAATAGTCCTTTTATCTTTATTAAACAACTCAGCCATGTGCGCTTGGGTAAGCCACACGGTTTCATCTTCCAGGTGGACGTCTATTTTAATGTCGCCAGATTGGGTTTGGTAGATGAGGAGTTGGGAGTTATTGTTCATTGGGGAATTCCTTTGCCTCGGAAAGGACGATAATTTTTTGTTCTGCCACCTGCAATGTAGGCAAATAACGCCTGATCTTGAAAACTTCAAAAAGTTTGACTGGTCTCGCGCATATTAAGCATCTTTTAAAACCACTTTTTCCCGGCATATTCACAACTCCCCCTCAAAAGCCCGATGCAGCATGGATTGAAATAAAGCGTCGAGATTTTGGCGGGAATAAGATTGGGAGGATTCGAGGGCGCGGATTATAGAAAAGCTCTCCGGCCCTTAATGTGCTTCGGCTTCAACGCGATCTACGTACTTTTCAACATTAGAAGATTCGACAACTTCGATATCATGATCCATAAAAATATCATGAAAGTTTTTTTCGATCTTTTGAAATCCTGAAGTTTGTTCGATAACCGGAATAATAATAACTTTTCGAGCTAAATTGTTATTCTCTTTAATTTTTTGAATGCTATTTCCTTCAGCAGCGAATTCAAATGCCCTATGATACCAAAGATCATTGCGAAGAGAAATTTCCATAAGCTGAATGAGATTCAGCGTACCATTTTTGTAAGAATATGGAAATTCAATGATTTTTTCAACGAAAGGCAGGGTAATTTTCTTCTTTGTTTCAATTTTTCCTTTTAAAGACGGCCTGCTGAATAAGCGATCAATTTTAGTCAGAACAGGATTCTTTTCCTTTGACTTTCTCGATCTTCCGCCGACAAACTCTTTGAATAAATTTTCTAGTTCTTGTTTAGGATCTTCCGTCTTTAAAAAACGGGGCATGGTGATTCGCAAATCATTGGCGCGAGTGGCGATAAATTTATTTAAATCGTCGAGAGTCTGGAAATTGCTTTTTTCCGCGCTTAACCGTGACTGCAACGCTTCTTTTGCTCCCTCTACGAGAGTTGGCTCAAAATCACTTTCAAATATTCTGCGAATTCTATCATTGCCGCTAACGAGACGAGTTTCGAGAAACTTTACCTCAGGGCAGAAAACTATAACGCCTATATTGGCGACTTCGGCGCGAGCAGGGTTTGGACAAAATTGGACGAGACTATAATAGCCGCTATGAAGATTCATAATTTCCCTCCCATTATTTATTACATTATATCATTATTGTTTTTAAACTAAAAGATTTCCTTTAATTGCGGAGATCATGCAGTGAATATTTTTAATTAAAAAAGACGCCCGCTCGCATAGGAAATCTTTCAAAGCGCTTTTGGTTTCTTTGTTTATTTCCCATTGATCCGGGATGAAACTGAGAATTACGTTCACTTTGGAATCCGATAATTTTTCTAGCTTCTCTAAAGCCTCGTTTACGGCTTCGCATGTAATAAACTTGTGAAATTCCGGAAAAAATCCGTAAATTTGTTCATCTTTTAAATTTGAGATATTTCTAATCGATGGTGAAAGGTCTGCCGGAGC
>JBAVGL010000057.1:0-1799 GCA_049684795.1 Chitinivibrionales bacterium
CCCCGCGTCTCCTTATTTACCTTTATTATGCTTTGGATAATCGGCCATTTTATTTCCGCTGGATTTTCTTTGCGGTTACGGTTGTGCGGAAGACAGTCAGCAGCATTGATAACCCTTTTTTCCGCACAGCATTCGCCAAATTGGTATGTCTGGTCATTTACTATCCGGCCATACTGTTAGGAACGTGCTTGTCTTTGTTTAAACTGGAAAAATTGGTGCCCCTTTATGAAGGCTATCATGGGGACTCATTAAAAAGAATTGAACAGGATGTTTATGACCGCTTTTTTACCCAAATCGAGCAGAGAGTATCGAGAAAAGAGATACTCAGTCTAAAAGACACATTCTCCGAAGTTTTTATCCCCGATTCATTGCCGTATTGGCATTTCATCTGCAAAAAATAGCTCAATGAAATATCGACTTCTTGTTGTTGCAACGGCATATCAGAGTATCGTGACAATTTTAGACTCAAAGTTGAAGATCCTTGCCCGGCATCCTTCATTCGATGTTTGCGCGGCCTCCTCTGAAGAAGAACCGGGGGAAGAACGAAAACCAGCGGTGGTTTTTTTCCCCGTGCATATTCCCCGCGCAATACGGGTTCTCGGCGATATTCACGCGGTTTTTTCATTAATTTTTCTTATTCGGCGGGAACAATTCGACCTGGTCCACACGCACACCGCGAAAGCCGGGTTCGTCGGCGCGATCGCCGGATGGATTTGCGGTATTCCGGTCATCCATTCGTACCACGGTCTTCCTTTTTTCCCCGGACAAAAACGGACCGCTTATAGTATTTACAAATTCATCGAAATATGTTTATCATGGTTTCGCCGGTGCTTATTTACCCAAAATCATTTTGATTTCGAAATTTTAAGACACACGCGCGCTCTTAGGTGTCCGGTTATGTATGAAGGTAACGGAGTCGATGCCGAAACGGTCCGGGAAAACGCCTCGCGATATTATCCTTTTGTCAAATCAATCTATTCCGATGCTTCGTTTAAAATAGCATGCATCGCAAGGCTGGAGCCCGTTAAATATCTATATACATTGATCGATGCGGTCAAATTTTTAAAAAGCAAGGGCGTCAGCGTTGAATGCGTCATCGCGGGAAAAGGCCCTTTAAAACAGGACCTTGAAACATGCATTCATAAAAACAATCTTCATGAGATTTTAAAAATTATTTATACGCCGTATATCCATGCCCTGATCAATTGCGCCGATTGCGTAGTGCTTACTTCCATTAAGGAAGGCATACCGCGGAGCCTAATGGAAGCCATGGCTTTAAGTAAACCGGTCGTTGCCACGGACGTGGCGGGCACCAACGAACTTGTGCTGCATGAAAAGACCGGGATCCTTGTACCATTTAACGATCAGGACAAATTCAACGAAGCAATTCTGCGCCTGATTGACAATGCGGCGCTCAGGCTTCAACTGGGAAAATCAGGACATCAACGGATTGTTGAACGTTTCAGCGAAAACACCATCATAAGCCTCTGGATCGAACAATATGAAAAACAACTTTCAAACCGACATGCCGATATCCGTTGAACAATTCCGCCCCCGGCACGCACAAGATGTTGCCCAATTGCATATTCAAGGTATAAGAACCGGATTCCTTTCCACGCTTGGAAATAATTTTTTGATGCGCCTCTATCGCAACATGGCGCGCACGCCGGGAAGCGTGGTTTTTGTCGCCCGCAACGAGGAAGATTCCATTCTCGGTTTTGTTGCCGGAACCATTGACACGGGAAAAATGTACAAGCGTATACTGCTTTGCCGCGGATGGCTTTATTGCATCATGTTGT
>JBAVGL010000058.1:0-11678 GCA_049684795.1 Chitinivibrionales bacterium
GAATAATCCGGCGCCTTGGTCGCCGTCCCGATTTTTATCGCGTCTTCGTGTATGACTTCTTTGTAAGCTTCGGCATAGCCCTGCTTGTTTGAAATATCCCACCCAAGAGTTTCGAAGAATGGATTAAGGAATTCCTGACGGAGCTGGGCTTCGTTATAGGCGCTTGAAGAATAGGATTCAATATTTTGAGTGAAACGATTAATTATTTCGGAAATTTGCTTTGGTGAATCCATATTTTGACAAACATCCAAATGTGGATCATCTTTAAAATTCATAGCGCATGTCCCTATTCAACTTTTTTATTCCATTCTTGCTGATGCAACTGAAATATGACTTTTACCACTAATCTCTTGAATAACTGCATTTACAATCTGAACATTTTCTTCAGGATATAGTTTTTCTTTTTGTTTTATGAGTAATCTAATATTTTCTTCCTCATCCCTAAAATCATTTTTAGAAAAACCTGGATTTAGTTTTTTGTATTCTTTCATGAATTTATTTATTGCTTCTTGTCTCTTATCACCCTTTAAACAGGCTATATTCCAGGCGCTTACAGCAGCGTTAAGCAGTTCTTGTTTGTCGGCAATATCTTCACCCATTGCAATATAATCCCCTGCAACATTTATAAGCATTTCGGAGATTTTTATCTTTTGGGTTTTTATCTCGAATAACTGACTGAACATTGCTTATATCCTTATCTGACTTGTCACGGTGCAGGTAAGCGGTTCGTGTACCCGAAAAAAAACGTTCCTATGTATTCGCAAAAACCTTTACCGGATGAAATGTCCCTCTGTCCTTTTTCACGAGCGCCGCGACGATATCGTCTTTTTCATCAAAAGCAAAAACCAAGCCTCCCGCTTCTGCTTTGACTGACAGCGGCAGGCTTTTACCGCATGACAATGCTTCCTTCTGCGCCGCGTTCAAGATTGTTTGGGGGCTTTGGCCGAACATTGTTTTTATTGGAACGATGTTTTTAAGTGTTGCCTCATTGATATCATTGAACGCAATCGCCCGGTCAAGCGAAAACGGCCCGATTGCCGTGCGGCGAATATCCGACGCATGCGAAAAGGTCCCGAGCGCCTCGCCGATATCGCGCACGAGCGAACGGACATAGGTGCCCCTGGAACAACTAAGCGTGCAGGGCGCCTCGCCTTTGTCCGCATGAAAGGTTTCACACGAAAGCGAATGTACGGTAACGGATCGCGGGGCCAGGGAAAAGTCTTTATTTTCTCGCGCGAGGTCGTACGCCCGAGCACCCTTGACTTTAAGGGCCGAGAAACGCGGCGGAACCTGCATCTGCTTTCCCACGAACCGGGGAAGGATTGCCCTGACTTCGTCTTCACCGGGTACGCGCCCGCCGGTGCGGGTAACCCGGCCTTCGGTGTCGAGTGTATCGGTCTCGCTGCCGAAGCGGATGGTGAACGTGTAAACCTTCGGCTCCGTAGGCAGGAACTCAAGCAGGCGCGTGGCTTTTCCCAGGGCGACGATGAGCAGGCCGGATGCGGCCGGATCGAGCGTGCCCGCGTGCCCGATTTTACAGCGCCTGCAAAACGACCGCACATGCTTGACAACGGCGAAAGACGTCGGGCCCGCGGGCTTGTCGATTAAAAGGAAGCCGTCCACGGATCAGCCGAGCTCCTTTGCGATGATATCGAGCATTTTCGTTTTCGCCTCGAAAAGGGGAAGGTTCATGGTGCAGCCGGCCGCGCTGCTGTGCCCGCCGCCATCGTTGCGTTTGGCGATTTTTCCCACGTCAACCTTTCCTCTCGAACGAAGGCTGAAATGGGTCTGCGCTGGGCTGTATTTCATGAGTATGCCCACTTCCACGCCCTCGGCGATGATCGTAAGGTCGGCCATGCCTTCGGAGTCGCCGTAGGTGGCGCCCACCCGCTCGATAAGATCATAGGGCATTTCCATCGTGCAAATGGCGTCGTTATGATGAAAGGCGAGCGTCGACCAGATGCGCGACTGAAGCATCATTCCCCGCGGGGAAAACGAGGAGTACACCTTGTCGTAAATCGCCGAAGGGTTGGCCCCGCGGTCGCACAGGTCGGCGGAGATTTTAAGCACCGCGCTCGTGGTGTTTGAAAACCGAAAGCCCCCGGTATCGGTGAGAATCGCTGTGTACAGCGCTTCCGCGACGGAGGCGGGGATATCGATTTTAAGATGGGAAAAATAATCGTAGATGATCTGGCCGGTTGCCGCGGCGTCGCCGCTTACGACGTTGACATTGCCGAAATTGGTGTTGTCGCGGTGGTGGTCGATGTTGACCACGGAATTCGCGATGGCGGCGGAACCGTCCCATCCGAGCCGCTTGGGGTTGCTGCAATCCAGCACCATAATGGCGTCGAACCGCTCTGTGGGCCTGTTGTTAGTCAGGATTCCGGAACCGTCAAGAAACGAGAGCTTTTGCGGCACTGCTTCAACGTTATAGACGACGGCTTTTTTCGAAAGCGATGCAAGGTACCAGCACATGGCAAGCTCCGATCCGATGCAATCGCCGTCGAGGCTCGCGTGCGACGAAATGAGGAATGAACGGTTGCCGGAAATGCTTTCGGTAAGTTCAGACCAGATCATCTTTGATTTCTTTAAGGAGGTCATTGAGGTGTATGCTGGCGTCAAGGGTTGTATCGAGCTTGAAATAAAATTTCGGGAAATGTTTTACCGTGATACGCTCCGCGACCATTTTCTGGATAAAAGGGGCGGCTTTGTTCAGTCCGACGACGGCCTCTTTTTTTTCCTCTTCGCTTCCGAAAACGCTCACCATCACCGTGGCGTTACGCGTGTCGGGCGCGAGCCGTATTTCGGTGACCGAGACCACCGGGGGGACGCGCGGGTCACGTACCCGGTTGGCTATCACCCAGGCGATTTCCCGGAGGAAATCTTCCTTCAAACGGTCCATATGGAATTGGGCGATTGACATGGCCTTTCCGTAATTTCCACGCCCCCTAAATCCCCCGCAGGGGGACTTTTTTTTACCTCATCCCCCGCCCTTCTCCTTACTAAGGAGAAGGGTGCTCGAAGAGCGGGTTGAGGTTCCCCCGCCGGGGGATTTAGGGGGCGCAAAGGTCAATTTTGAAATATCCGCTAACCTGCCCACGGGCAAGGTAAGGTTCTGTACGGGTAATTATCTACGCTAAAGGCGTATATAATTCGCCTACAGAACCTAAAACGTTAGTTTGCGCGCCACCGATATTTCCTCGTAGGTCTCGATGCGGTCGCCTTCCTTGAAATCGTTGAAATTGTCAAGGGTCACGCCGCATTCGAAACCCGTCTGCACTTCGCGCACGTCGTCTTTGTGGCGCCTCAGCGACGAAATCTTGGTGTCGGCTATTTCAACGTCATCGCGGATCACCCGGGCCTTGCTCCCGTTTTTCACGGACCCCGACACGACGAAACATCCAGCGATGGTGCCCGCCTTGGCGACCTTAAACACCTGGCGCACCTCGACGTTGGAAAGGACGTTTTCCTTGATTTCCGGCTCCAGCATCCCCTCCATGGCTTTTTTAACCGCGTCGATGGCCTCGTAAATAATGCGGAAGGTGCGTATGTCAACGCCCTCCTTCTTGGCCATTTCGCGGATCTTGCCGTTGGGGCTCAAATGGAACCCGATGATGATGGCGTTGGACGCCACGGCGAGGTTGATGTCGGACTCCTTGATCGCGCCGACACTTTTGTGGATCACGCGCACCTTGATTTCAGGCGAGGAGAGCTTTTCAAGGGAGGACGCCAGCGCCTCGACGGAGCCGTCGACGTCGCCCTTGATGATGAGGTCAAGGTTCTTGACGTGGCCCGCCTGTATCTGTTCGTAAAGGTGGTCGAGCGACACGGCGCCGATGCGGCGCATTTCCCGCTCTTTCTGAGCGAGCCTGCGGCGCGCGCTTATTTCACGGGCCTCTTTTTCCTCGGCCACGACCCTGAAGGAATCACCGGCCTGGGGCGTGCCGGAAAGCCCCAGCACCACCACGGGTTTCGACGGGCCCGCTTTTTCGACGATCTGGCCGCGCTCGTTAAAGAGGTCGCGCACGCGTCCGAAATGCGTGCCCGTGACGAAGGCGTCGCCTTTGGCAAGCGTCCCTTTCTGGATGAGCACGGTGGCGATAGGGCCTCTTCCTTTGTCAAGTTCTGCCTCGATGACGACCCCGCGCGCCATTCCCTCGGGATTGGCCTTGAGTTCCAGGAGCTGAGTTTCCAGCGCGAGCATTTCGAGCAGTTTGTCCACACCTTGACCGGTTTTCGCGGATATCGGCACGCACGACGTCTGTCCTCCGTAATCCTCGACGAGTACATTGTAGTTGGCCAGCTCCGACTTAACTTTATCAAGGTTCGCGGTAGGGAGGTCGGTTTTATTGATCGCCACAAGCAGCGGAACGTTTGCGGCGCGCGCATGATCGATTGCCTCCTTTGTTTGGGGCATGACCCCGGCGTCGGCAGCCACCACGAGGACGATCACGTCGGTGATTTGCGATCCGCGTGCGCGCATTGCAGTAAAGGCTTCATGACCGGGCGTATCGAGAAAGGTTACCGCACCATGCTGGCTGACGACTTCGTATGCAGCGATGTGCTGGGTAATTCCTCCAGCTTCACCGGCAATAACATTGGTTTTGCGAATATAATCGAGGAGAGAGGTTTTCCCGTGATCCACATGTCCCATGACTGTTACTACTGGAGACCGAGGCATTAAATTACCCGATGTTTCTTCGGTCGGCTCCTCCTCATCAGCGGCATATTCATTCATCAACTTTGCCGTAAACTCGAATTCATCCGCAACAAGTTCAATGGTTTCAAAATCCAGCCGTTGGTTGATTGTGACGAAAAGGCCTAATTCCAAGCATTTTGCAATAACTTCGGAGACCGACATACCCATCATATTGGCAAGTTCGGCTGCAGTTACGAATTCGCTTACATTCAAGAGTTTTTTACCAATCTGGTCTGCATCGTCCTTCTGAGAGGCTTCTTTCTTGTATTTTTTCCGTGTAGTACCGCTGCCTATTTTTGCGAGTGTTTTTTTAATGTTGGCCTTGAGTTGAACCTCATTAATTTCCAGACGTTCAAATTTTTTCTTTTCTTTCTTCTTTTTCCCTTTTCTAAACGAGGGCTTGCCGCTTCCGCTTTCGCCCGCTCCCATTTTGGGGACCGCGGCGGCGGTAGGTGCGTTGAAGAATTTCGCGGTAATCCGTTCGGTTGCTTGGGAACTGGGCTGATATTCGGTCCGGGAATACTCATGATGTCGGCGAATATCTTTTCCCGCCGGCGATGCCGGAGCAGCGGCAACTGGGGTAACGGACTGCGCCGGCATCGCGATCTTGGGCCTTCGAGCCTCTTCTTTTTCGCTTTCTACTTTAGCAATCAAATCTTCCTTGGCTTTGATAATGATCTGCTTTTTGCGGTCGTACTCTTTTTTAATTTCCGCACGCTCCTGCTCGAATTTCTTCTTGATTTCCTCACGTAAATTCTCATCGACCGTGCTCATGTGACTCTTGACGGGAACACCCATCTGACGAAGCAGCTGGACCAATGCTTCGCTGGACACTTTGAATTCCTGCGCCAGTTTGTACACTTTTTCTTTTGCCATTGTTACAACCCCTGTCGGTAAATTTTAAGAAGCGATCTTCTTGGTTAGGAGCAAGTTACTTCTCTTCTTCTCCGTTCAGTTCGCTATCAGCTTCCTCAACATTTTCCACCGCCTCTTCGACAATGGACTGCACGATTTCGTCGTCACCGATAACCTTGGCTTCACCGCCGTCGCCTTCAACGGGCGCATCCTCGACGGGCAGCGCCGCATCGTCTGCGCCTTCTTTTTCCTCTTCGCCCGCGGCCTCTTCGGCGACCGGCACATACCCCTCGATCACCAGTTCATTGCGTTTTTCTTCGGTAAATCCGGCGAACTCCTCGTCGCCGTACACGTCGATCTCCTTTTCGAGCATTTTCGACGCGAGCCGTATGTTCTGGCCTTCCTTGCCGATTGCCTGCGCCAGGTTTTCTTCCTTGATAACGACAACGATCTTCTTCGTCCCCACGGGTATCACGCGCTTGACTTCCGCGGGAGAAAACACGCGCCGCACGAGCAGCGAAAGTTCTTCCGTCCAGTTGATGATGTCGATGCGTTCGTTGCTCAGTTCCCGCACGATGGCCTGGACGCGGTTGCCTCGCATGCCCACGCAGGCGCCAACGGGGTCCACCCGCTCGTCGCTGGTGGTCACGGCGATCTTCGACCGGAAGCCCGGGTCGCGAACGACCTTCACGATTTTTACTGTTTTGTCAAAAATTTCGGGGACCTCGAGTTCGAAGAGCCTGGCCAGGAATTCCGGGCATGTCCGGGAAATGATGACCTGCGGCCCCTTGGGGTTGTTCCTCACGTCAACGATGCACCCGCGGATGGTGTCGCCCTGGCGGTAGCGCTCCTTGTGGATCTGTTCCTTGTACGGCAGAATGGCCTCGGTGCGGCCGAGGTTGATGAGGATGTTCCCTTTGTCGATTTGCTGCACGGTGCCCGTGACCAGCTCGCCCACGCGCTCGCTGAAATCCGTGAAGATCTTTTCACGCTCGGCCTCCCGCACGCGCTGAAGGATGACCTGCTTGGCGGTCTGTATGGCGGTCCGGCCGAACCGGTCGATATCCAGGTCCTGGATCACCTCGTCGCCAACCTCAAGCTCGGGGTCAATGCCTCTTGCCTCTTTTAGCGTGATCTGCGTTTCGGGGTCCACCACCACCTCGGCCACCACTTGCCGGGTGTAAACTTCGATGAGTCCCTTTTCACGGTCGACCTTGGCCTCGACGGTCGCGGGTTTGTTCAGGTACCGTTTCGCGGCGGTCGACAGCGCGTCTTTCAAGGTATCGATGACCAGGTCCATGCTGATGCTTTTTTCCTTGGTAACGCCGCTTATTGCCGCCGCGATGTCAAGGCCCTTTACGTTTTCGTTTTTGTTTTTCCGTTTCATGAATCCAACCCTTCCTTCGGAATTATTTAAATCTTACGTCAATCCTGCCGGTCACGACGTCCGGCAGGGCGATCGTCCTCGTTTGTTCGTCGTCCATTTCAAGGCTGATCGTCGCGTTGTCGCACCCGACCAGCTTACCCACGTATTCCTTCGGCGCGTCCGGCGCGTCCTTCATGGCAAGCCGGACGTAATGGCCGATGATCATTTTATAATCTTTTTCGCACCGCAGCTCCCGGTCGAGTCCCGGCGACGATACTTCGAGCGTATACGGCGACGTTGAAAAGTTCTCCACGTCCAGAATGACCGAAATTGCATTGCTGGCTTTTTCACAGTCGTCGATAGTAACGCCGCCCGGCCGGTCGATGAATATCCGTAAAACCGAACGCTTGCCCGCACGAAAAAACTTGATGTCATAGAGAAAAAGCTGCATGAAACGCAGTGTATCTTCTATGATCGGCGCGATTTCCTTAAGCGTGCTCATTCTTAACAATCCGTGCCCTACATAACAAAAATCGGGCTTTCGCCCGATTTCAAGATGCAGATACTCGACCCATTATTAATATAGGTGATGCCTTGTCCGATCAACAAGTGAAATGATAACTTGGCTCCATCGAAATTTAGTAACTTGACACAAGTGCAATAGAACTTTCTAAAGAATGCCGGTAAGAATTGAAATGGCCGTCTTCTTGCCGATGCCGCATACGCCGACCGAAATTGAAAATATGCTGAAATCTTGATTTGGTCCGTTGATGGAAGTTGTTCCGGCGTAATTTCTGAGATGGCTATAGGCGAATCCCGTTTCCACCTGAATGCCCAGCCCGTCCACAATCGGAATCATTATTCCGGTATAGAGGGGTATCCGGTAGCCGTCCGCGCCGCTATTCGTGGTTTGTGAAGACATGCCAGCGCCCGAATATGTCTCGGACGAATAGGAATGCTGGTATTTTATTCCGGAAATTACATAAGGGACAACATGAATATTATTTCCGTAGGCAAATCCCACCTCCGGACCAATGACAAAGGTACCCGAGTTATAGGAATAAGTTAATCCCGCATCACTGTATGTTTCAAACTCGGTTCCCCATGAAAACGCCGGAGACAAAACCAGATATTTGCAGGGAAAGAACCTTATTACCGGGGCCAAATTGAACATGTTCACCGGAGATAATTGGCTTCTATCATATTCTATTGCATAGGAAATCGTCCCGCCAGTCCAGATACTGCCCTGGTCCGTAAAAAATTCACCGCTTTGGGCCGTCGAGAAAAAGCCCGCCAACAATGCAATGCCGAGGACAACGGCGTTTCTTTTTACGTTCACGATACTTCCTCCTTCTGCGTTAAGTGAAAAACATCCAATCCGCGTTATTGCGGTATCTAAACATTATATTATGCCCCGCGGCGGCGCTGTGACGTAGATCACAAAAACGAAGATTTATTTTTTCACCATTTTCCTGCCCTGCAAATTAAGCCACGTTTCCTTTGTGTTGATATCCGGATAATAGGTCCACCGTCCGTTGACAAACCCGGACGCCGGCTTCCGGGCGGCCGCAAGGCCGTGCCTGGCGCGGGGCTGGGGCAGCACCGCGGACGGCTTTATGGGGTTTCCCTGCGCGTCGACCGTGAGCACGGCCTCGAACGCGCTGCCCGGGATCGATTTGATCTCGCCCAGCGTGTCGTCGCTCCAGCGCGGGTCGGGCGCGCCGGAAATGTACCAGTTCGAGCCGTTATCGGCGACGATCAGCCCGTGTTTTTTCATGGCAACGCAAATGACCTGCACCGGCGCGCTGAATCCGGAAATATCGTAGCTCGCCTTCATGCGGAAGCGCAGGCCCATGGGCGGCAGGTTCGTGTTCGTGCTCGAACTCGCGTAGTGCCGCGCGGGATATATATAGGCCTTCTGGGAATTCTGGACCGTCATGCGGATCGCGTGGTTTACCTCTTTTTTAACGTACACTTCCTCATAGCGTACGAGTCCCGGGAAAATCGGCAGGCCGGCGGCGTCGGCCGAGGTCCATCCGAGCGGGCGGTCGTCGTTGATCGTAAGGTCGAACTTGGCGCCCGACGAGGCCTCCCAATGATCCGACAGAGGGGTCGCGCTATACAGTTCACAGAGGATTTTTCTGCTTGTGTCAATGGTAATCACGTGCCGGTCGCCCGTGGACGCGGAACCGCCCTCGATCTGCGCCGTCAGCGGAATGGGAAACGGGCCGGGATCGCTCTCGTCGCCATAATCGGTGTACACGATCGGCACCAGCGGCTGTGTCGAATTTACAACAAGGTAGGGGATGCCGATCGGCGCGCCGTCCCACACCGTGCCGAAATCTGGGTGGAGGTCCGTGGCTGTGCCAACCGATGCGACGTAACTGGCGGAATTGGGATGCACCTGGTAATTCGAGATGTCCCACTTCCAGACATTGTCGTCGGGAAAAACTTTAAAATCGCCGAGGTCCTGGCCGGGCCCGGCAGAAACCAGAGCGACCGCGGCCAAAACGGCCAAACAACCCAGAACTGATTTTTTCATTTGTCCCTCCTTAATTGAAGCCCTATGCCATAAAACCCATACTAACAGTACCATTAAAATGGGCCGTTTTCAAGGTTTGGGGCTTTTAAATTCGTTTCCTTCCGGCGTTATTTATATTATTTCATTAACTGACAGAACGGAAAAAACGATCATTTAGAAAAGGCTGTTCGTATGATGCGTTTTCATCGATGTATTCAAGGTTGTCTGGTTTCGTTGTTGTTTGCCGCGGGCGCGCTTTCCGTCAATGCGTATGTTGTCAAAAGCCCCTCTTCCCGCGACACGGTGTACTGCGGGAACGAAATCAAAATCAAGTGGAAATCCGAAAAGAAAAAAGGAGAGAATGTCCTTGTAGAACTTTTCGCGGGAGATAAACTCGCGGCTTCCGTGGGCGAAGTTCCGGACAAGGAGAGCATTAAATGGACGGTCCCCTCGAATTGTGTTCCTTCGAACACGTATCGAATTAAAATTTCCTCGAGCGTTTCCAAAGACTCTTCTTCGTTCGGCGATAATTTTACAATAAAACCGCCGTCGCTTAAAATCGTAAAACCCAATTCCGGGACCGTATGGAAAATCAATTATTCCGGCGGCCTCGGCTCCATTCGTTGGGAAAATAAAGGCGTTAATGGCCCGCTTAAAATAGACTTATTCAGACGTTCCCGGCTTATGTACGCAAATTCGACCAATATGTCAAGTTATTCCATCGACCTTTCGGACAAATCGGATTGGCTGTCGTCCACCGGATACCAGATAAAATTGTCCAGCAAAAACGATCCGTCCCTGTTCTGTTTCAGCGATGAATTCGCTATACAAAACATAAATAGCCCTTCCTCGCTTAAGGAGGTGGATCTCGATTGGTTGCCCACGGAAGGGACTTCGATGAGATATGGCTTGCAAACTTTGAAAAAATTCGTTTTTTCTACGGGGACATTTATCGATGAACGGAAAGACACGGCGATCATCGGCATAAACAAGCAACATGCCAATCCGCGTTTGGTCACCACCGATGAATCCGTTTCGCAATGGTGCTGTCAAACCTTTAAAAAAGTCCTCAAAGACAATAAAATCGATTTTGATTCCCTGCATTACGACGTTATGCTTTCGGGGATTGTCCAGGAATTTACCGTCACGGAAACCAGCACGTATAATGCGGTAATTACTATTAAATTCAAGGCCCTTTCAAAGTCCGGAGATCTTCTTTGGGAACAGGAGGTCACGGGAAAGGCGTCAAACTGGGGAACCTCTTATAAATTGGAAAACTATCAGGAATGCTACAGTAATGCGTATGTCGAAACCATGCGTAATTTGGTATCGAACGATGCTTTTCAAAACGCGATAAAGAAATTGAAGAACTGACCCAACTTTAATGAGGCCGATCCGTCCGCCGCTATTTTAGCATACCGTCTTCAACCGGCGTTCCGTGAAGGTAAATAAAAACTTTTGAGTACCGGGGATTATGCTGGCCGTTGCATGTTAAAGAAAATGTTTTTTCCAATCGCTGCGATTTGTGTTATTCTTCCATCCGCTTGTTAAACAAAGCCACAAAGCGGCAGCTTGAAAGCGTCATCTTAACTGTCAATATAATAATACTCCGTTTTAATCTCCTTAAGTAAATAATCGGATACTACCGGTTGGCTCTGGCACTCTTATACCGATGGATTTTACTTTTTCCCCAAAGCACAGGCAAGGTTGGCCCAGGTCGCGATGAGCCGTTTCGGCGTGTTAAAAATGGTTCCATGATAGCGATGGTGTTTCCCTACAGAAAGCGGTTTTTTTTATTCGATATTGTTTTGATTGCATTGATACTGTATATTAATAACAGCGCAGAATGACCAATCGGGACATTCTTACCCCGATCTTATTTTGGCAAAAATACACAACAGGAGGCGGCCTCCATGAAAAACAAAAACCTTCTTAGGAGGTTACTATGCGTTCATTGTGGCTATGGATTGTAATTCTGTTCTGCGTTGCATCTCCCTATGCTCAAACGGTCAACCTGGCCGGAATTGTCACTGATTCCGCCGGCAATTCGCCGTTGAGCGGAGTGATTGTCGGTCTGGCAACGTTGGGATATAAGGATACTACCGGCAGCGACGGAAAATATTCTTTGATGGGTCTTCCGGTATCCATTATCGGGGGCAAATCCATCCGCATGAACGGAGCTCATCCCAGTATTAGCGGCGGTTTTCTTTTTTTCAATCTGCCCCAAAAAGAAAAAG
>JBAVGL010000059.1:0-3421 GCA_049684795.1 Chitinivibrionales bacterium
TGCTCGCGGACTTCGTCCACGAATCGCGTGACCACATTCACACTGCCGAAACCGTGCTCCTCGAACTGGAAACCGATCCTTCGAACGCCGAAAACATCAATAGCGTTTTCCGCGCTTGGCACACCATTAAAGGGGTCGCGGGATTTTTAGGACTTGCAGAAACCAGTAAACTCGCGCACAGCATGGAAAACCTCATGGACAAGGCGCGCAAGCAGGAACTTGTTTTAAACGCTGAATACATCGACATGCTGCTTGAGGGCAACGACTGTCTCAAGGAATTCGTGGGATCAGTTGAACAAACTATTTCCGGTGAGCCTTTTGTTGTTCCGGAACCGTACGCGTCGATCATCGAAAAACTTGCGTCCCCTTCCCTGTCTGGAAAAAAAGCCGACATTCCCCCGGCCGCGCCGGAGAAAAAAGTGGGAGAACTCCTGCTCGAAAAAGGCACGGTCGCGCAGGAAGACATACAGAAGGCCTTACGGCTCCAGCAGGAAGGCGACGGCCGGAAGCTCGGAGAGATCCTCATAGCGGAAAAAAACGTCCCTGCCCGGTCCGTGGCTAACGCCCTGGCAAGCCAGAACGCTGGCCGCCAGGCGGCGAGCGTCGAGGAGACCATCCGAGTACCCGTGGGCCGCATCGACCAGCTCGTCGACTCCATAGGCGAGGCGGTCATCGCGCAATCCATGATCAACGCCGATCCGTCGATCAAGGTCATCCAGGACCAGACACTCACCACCAAAATAGCCCACAGCGAAATGATCCTGCGCCAGATCCAGGAACTGGCCATGTCGCTGCGCATGGTGTCGATCAAGTCCACTTTCCAGAAGATGGCCCGGCTGGTGCGCGATCTGGCGAAAAAATCGGAAAAAGAGGTCAATTTCGTCACCGAAGGCGAAGACACGGAGCTTGATAAATCAGTCGTCGAGAACATCGGCGACCCACTCATCCACATGATACGCAACTCCGTCGACCACGGCATTGAGTCAACGGAAGAACGGAAACTTACCAATAAGCCGCCAATCGCCACGGTTGTGCTGAAAGCCTACCATAAGGCCGGAAGCATTTTCATCGAAGTGATCGACGACGGAAAAGGCCTCGACAAAAAGGCCATTTTCGAAAAGGCTGTAAGCAAAGGACTGTGCAAAAAAGAAGACAGCTTTTCCGACCAGGAAATCTTCGCATTCATTTTCCTTCCGGGTTTTTCAACGGCCAAGGTGGTCACCGATGTGTCTGGTCGGGGTGTGGGCATGGACGTCGTGCGGCGCAACATCGAGGCCCTTCGCGGGTCGGTTGAAATCCAGTCGGAACCTGGCAAGGGCACCACGTTTTCCATACGGCTGCCTCTGACGCTCGCGATCGTCGACGGCATGATCATACGATCTGGCGACGATTCGTACATCATTCCCACATTGTCGATCCTTGAGTCCATAAAACCGGCGCCCGACCAGCGCAAGACGGTGCTTGGCAAAAGCGAAATAATCAATGTGCGCGGAGAGCTTATCCCGCTCGTCAACCTGGCGAAAATATTCAATAAAGGCAACGGCCGCCTGAAAAACGCCGACGAGATCGTCATGATCGTGGAAGACATGCTTGGCAAGAAAATAGGCCTCGAAATCGACGAGATCCTTGGGCAGCAGCAGGTGGTGATCAAAAACCTCGGAGCGGGCATCGGCGACGTTCCGGGGGTCTCGGGCGGCGCGATCATGAGCGACGGGCGGGTGAGCCTGATTCTTGACGTAGGCGGAATTTCAAAAATGGTAGAGGGGTGAAGTTTCAAGTGAACTTTAACCCCCGATGGGGTAAGGGCCCGTTGATGACGGGCCCTTACTACGAAAATTAGGACATTTTATTTATAGAGCATGCGCCCATCAGAACTTTTTTCGAGATTGGGTAATTTTACAAGTGGTAATTATAAAACCCATTAACCCATAAACTCATAAACCCTTTAACCTTTAAACCCTTTTAACCAGGAGGTTTTTATATGTCTCAGGTTGCCGATGGAAAAACCGCGGTAGCGGAAAAAACAAACGTCGGCGAACAGCTCGCGGGTAAATACCTTACCTTCAAGCTCGCCGAAGAAGAGTACGGACTGGAAATCCTGAAAGTCCAGGAGATCATCCAGATGCAGGCGGTGACGAAAGTCCCGCGCACGCCGGAATACATGCGCGGCGTCATCAATCTTCGCGGAAAGGTCATCCCCGTGGTTGACCTGCGCAGAAAATTCAACATGGAATCGAGCAAAGACACGGACAAGACCTGCATCATCGTCGTCCAGGTCACCAATGGCGCCAACAAGGTCGTCATGGGCACCATTATCGACGAAGTCAAGGAAGTGCTGAACATCAAGGCGGAGAATATCGAAGACACGCCTTCGTTCGGCTCCAGCATCAACACCGATTTCATCCTCGGCATGGGAAAAGTGGGATCGAGTGTAAAGATGCTGCTTGATATCGACAAGGTTTTATCAATGGCCGAAATCACTTCAATCGCGGAGGTCGGCCGGGCCGCGGCATAAAACACGCCAGTAATTAACGATTGAAAATTCATAAATTGTCAGTACATTTAAAAAAGGAGAATGCGGTATGGCTTCGAAAGTACAACAAAAACCAAATAACGGGAAGAAATCGGATTCCGGTCTTCAG
Organism: Chitinivibrionales bacterium; assembly: GCA_049684795.1. GTDB lineage: Bacteria > Fibrobacterota > Chitinivibrionia > Chitinivibrionales > FEN-1185 > JBAVGL01. The sequence continues at coordinate 2,643 of JBAVGL010000059.1, forward strand.
GCGCTCATGGTTGAAATTGCTCGTTTGTCGGATGCTTCAAAGGCCGGTCGACTTAACGAACGCGGTGACCTCAACAAAGTCGAGGGTGATTCAAAAACGCTGCTTCAAGGCGTCAATGAAATGCTCGACGCGATCCTGATTCCGATCGGTGAGGGAAACCGCATTCTAGCCCAGGTGTCCGCTGGTAAAATCGACGAATTGATCACCCAGACATATAAAGGTGATCATGAGGCGATGAAGCAAAACATCAACAATGTTGCCGTGACAATACAGGGATTGCAAAAAGAGCTGGCAACATTGGTTCAGGCAACGGTGGCGGGAAAGCTCAACACACGAGGCAAAACGGACCAGTTCAAGGGCGCGTACGCGGACGTGGTCAAAGGCGTCAACGAGTTGATCGAGGCCTTCGTAGGCCCCATTAATGTGACCGCCAAATACGTCGACGATATCAGCAAAGGCATAATTCCGCCGATTATTACCGACAATTACAACGGCGATTTTAATGCAATAAAGACCAACCTCAATGCGGTTGTCAAGATGATGAGCGAGTTGCTCAAGGAAACCGACGTCGTCATCAAGGCCGCGGCCGACGGTGAACTCGACAAACGCGCCAACGCGTCGCTGTTCCTCGGCGGATGGAACCAACTGGTCAAAGGCTTCAACGATGCCATTACCAATATCGTCGACCCGCTGATGGTCACGGCGGATTATGTGGACAAAGTGGCAAAAGGGATCATCCCGCCGGAAATCACGACGGTCTATAAAGGCCAATACAACCT
>JBAVGL010000060.1:0-2981 GCA_049684795.1 Chitinivibrionales bacterium
GTCTTTCATCAAAACGATGCATTTCTTGCCGAATACCTTAACACTCCGAACTACGGCGAAACCAGAACCCGGGCGCTAAGCGCAAGAGCTGATTATATAAAAAATTGCAGGATCGCCGATACGCTCGCAGGAAAACTCCAGGCGCTGGTCAAACGCAACCAGGCGCAGATGGCCCATATCAGGCTTGACGAAAAGCGCGATTTCCTGGAGCATTACTTGCACAAAACGGCTTTTTCACGATTGGAATCCACCGTGCGCGTACCCTACGAAGCATTCATGCAGAAACTCAAAGAGGCCAGGGCAACGGTTTCCGCGATTAACGGAATGCTCCAGCGACACCAGGCTGCTGCCGCCCGTGATGAATTTTACCGGCATCATAAGGAACTGGAACAGTATCTGCCGGCTGATGAATTTGTTTTAATACAAGGGAGAGTTGAACAATCTTCCCGAGGCGGAAGCATGGAAAGGCCCACGGCGGAAAATACGGGTCATTGAAAAAAGGAGGTCATGATTATGGGTAATAAACAAATCGGGCTTTTTCTCGCGGGTTTGCTTGCGTCAAATATTGCCTCCGGCATTTTTGCCCAGCAGGTGACCCACACAGCCACCTATAACAATATTGGGATAGAGGTGGCCTTCAGCGCCGCGACTCCCACCGGGAGCGGCATCGCCGTGGCAATGAACGATGCCCAAGCGTCCGAGGCCTGGCAACAGTGCCATCCCCTTTCACGAGTGGCATCCGATCGTTTTGCGGGGAGCATCTTCGGGCTTACTGCCGGGACCCGTTACTCAATCCGCCTGCGCAGTAGCCTTTTTGCTCAGGACATCATCGATACGGCGACAACGCGCAGCGACAGCTTCGCCGTGCCCGCAGGCGCCACGTATCATGTGGCCAAAAGCGGAAGCGACAGCTACAGCGGCGCCAGCCTTGCGCAGGCATTTGCCACCCTTGCTCATGCAGTGTCGATTGCCCAGCCCGGCGCCACGATTTTGCTGCACGAGGGGCATTATTATGAATCGATAGACATCCCGCGCTCGGGAACACCTTCCGGGCCGATTCTCATTCGCAACGCGCCGGGTGAAATTGCCGTGCTTGACGGACGTGACACTGCGTTCAGGCCCATCTGGTCGGTTTACGATGCCACGGCCGGCATCTATCGGGCCTCCTGCACAGTGCAACCGGACCTCGCTTTTTACAACGGGGAACATTTGTTTGCAAATCCGACGCTTGCCGACCTTGTTTCAAATACATGGAACATGCTTTCGGGTTTTTTCACGGACGGATCATGGCTCTATGTGCGTCTGCCGCATGCAGGCGCGCCGACCGGGGCCGACACGGTTCAGATCCCCTCGGCCACCACGGCCATTACCTGCACGGGCAGGCAGTATATCCAGTTCAGAGGGCTCGAAATCTGTTACTACGGTCTGGCCGACTATTCTCGTGGAATTTACTTCGACGGTGCGTCGTACAACCTTGTCGACTCCTGTTATTTCCATCATAGCTGCATCGGCGTGGCAATTAAGCGCGCCTGCCTGTTTAATACGGTGCAGCATTGCCGTTTTACCGAATCGCCCATCGACACCTGGAATTGGAGCGCTGTCAAGGAAGGCACCGGCTACTATGAGGCAGGCGGCGTTGTCGTTTATGGCAGCACGAGCATAAACGAGGGAAACGTTATCCGCAACAACCACTTTTACCATATGTTCGACGGGTCGCACCTGTTCTCCGATGACGCGTCCGGGCCCACGAAAAACCTTGACTTTTGCGATAATATAGTTGAATTTGTCAATGACGACTGCATTGAGACCGACGGCGCCGGCAGCAACTGCCGGATTTACAACAACACCTTCCGCTCATTTCTCACCGGTGTTTCGGTGGCGCCCGCGGCAGGCGGGCCTACGTATATCATGCGCAATACATTCAGCGGTTGGGAAACGCACAGCGGATATGTTGGATATCCAGTGAAATTCAATGTAAGCTCATCGCTTTCCATCGACTGGGTTTACCTGTACCACAATACTTGCTTTACTTCAGTAGCGGGGCAGCCTGGTTTCCTTTTCAAGGAGTACAGCAACTGGAACAACATTATATCGCGTAACAATATCTTTGCCGGAACTGACAACGCGCTCGAAAGCTGGCCGACCCAGAACCCGGTGGATTTCGATTTTGATGATCTGTACACATCGGCTTCGGGAAAACTCATCAATTGGGCTAACACGAACTATCCATCGGTTGGGGCATTCTCGGCCGCGACCGGTCAGGAACCGCACGGCATGAGCGCTGCTCCTGGATTCGTTGATGCGGTCGGGGCCGATTTCCAGCTTTCGGGAACAAGCCCGTTAATCGATAAAGGAGTGGTGATTCCCGGCGTGAACGACGGCTATGATGGGAACGGGCCCGATATCGGCCGCTTCGAGTACAGCGCAAACAGCGTGATAACCGGACCAAAATCAAATATAGTTTGTAGAGCGTCAATTCTGGTTATTACCGACAATAAGAACGGCCGCATTGTCCTGCGGCTTCCCGGAGATGAGAAAACCCCTTCGGCGTCAGTGACAGTAAGGGTCTACACACTATCGGGCAAACTGATTTGGCGGGGGATGGTCGCAACGGCAACGAACCGGGTGGTTTTGGACGGGACCCATTTCGGTTCGAACAGATATGTTGTTCGCGCGTTTGTCGACCGGAGCGGAACAGGGAACAATTCTTCCTTCATGTTACGCAATTGATCCCTCGACGGATTTGACCTGGGCCGCCTCGTCCTGCAAGCGGCAGGCTTCCATGAGAAGGAAGTTAGGGTCGTCTTGTATGGTAGTCACGGCGGGAAGCAGGTTGTAATGGAAAATGAATTTTCCTTCGGTGATTTTAAGGGCCTTCCACAGGGCCGATTTTCCGGTGTTGCCGTTTCCTTCGGCGTGCGATATTATTCCTTTGTCAAGATACATCGAATAAAAAGGATTTTGTTCCTTATATCCAAGTA
>JBAVGL010000061.1:0-3673 GCA_049684795.1 Chitinivibrionales bacterium
GGATCTGCACCGCCTTTACACGGCGGGGGTCGTCGTTGCAATAGAGGTCCTTGGCTATTTCATCGATGACCTGTGGGACGAGCGTTTCCATGACCGTCCCTAGTTTCTGGCGGACGGCCGGGCCCAGGTCATGGAAATGCACGATTAGATTGTTGCGGATGAGGTTGCTGCACGCGAGCACCGCCGTCTTGCCCACCCGCTGGTCCGCGTGCTTCGCGAACACGAGCATGGGCTGCAGGTCGGTGAGCTTGCCTTCGGTCCCCAGTATTTCAAGCGACGTTACGAGCCGCTCGACGTCCGTCGAGGCAAGCCCTTTACGCGCGATATCGCTGTTCATGGCGAGATCCTGAGTTGGGCGATACGGTCGCGAAGCCTGGCCGCTTTTTCAAATTCGAGGTTCTGGGCGGCATTATGCATTTCTTTTTCCAGTTTTTTCAAAAGTTTCGCCTTGTTTTCCCCGGTCTCTTTTTGCCATGCGTCCATGGATTTGTAAGGAAGGTCGCCGGCCTTTTCTTCAACAGTGTTTATTGTAACGTCCCGGTCGATGGTATCGCCATAAAAAGAAAAGCGGTCCTGGATTTTCCGCTCGATTGTCCGCGGGATGATCCCGCGAGTTGCATTGTGTTCGAGCTGTTTTTCGCGCCGTCTGAGGCTTTCGGTCATGGCTTTTTTGATTGAGTCCGTGATAACGTCCGCGTAGAGGATTATCCTGCCTTCGGCGTTGCGCGCCGCGCGTCCGGCGATCTGGATGATCGAACGGGCCGACCTGAGAAAGCCCTCCTTGTCGGCGTCCAGGATCGCGACAAACGCGACTTCGGGCAGGTCGAGCCCTTCGCGCAGCAGGTTGATGCCGATGAGCACGTCGAATTCGCCCATGCGGAGTTCGCGGAGGATGTCCGAGCGTTCGAGCGTCTCGATTTCCGAATGGAGATACCGGACGTTGAAGTCGATGGACCTGAGATATTCGGTGAGGTCTTCGGCCATTTTTTTCGTGAGCGTCGTGACAAGCGCCCGCTGCTTTTTGCGGACGATCGTCCGCAGCTCCGCGATGAGGTCGTCAACCTGGTCGGTCGCCGGTTTGATCTCGATGGGCGGATCGACGAGGCCGGTTGGCCTGATGACCTGTTCCACGATGACGCCGCCGCTTTTCGCGAGTTCGTAGTCGGCCGGGGTCGCCGAGACGAACACGACCGAGTCGAGCATGTTTTCGAATTCGGCGAAACGGAGCGGTCGGTTGTCAAGGGCGCAGGGGAGCCTGAAGCCGTGCTCCACGAGGGTCTCTTTGCGAGCCCGGTCGCCGTTGAACATGCCGTTGACCTGGGGAATGGACACGTGCGACTCGTCGATGATGGTCAGGAACGGGGCCTTGAAAAAATCGATGAGCGTCGAGGGCCTGCTTCCAGGTTCGCGGCCGTCAAGGATGCGGGAATAGTTTTCGATTCCGGAAACGAACCCGACCTCTCTTAACATTTCGATGTCGTAGAGCGTGCGCTGCTCCAGCCTCTGAGCCTCGAGGAGCTTGTTCCGCGCCCTGAACTTCTCGAGCTGCTCCTGGAGTTCCTTGTTTACCTGCACAAGCGCCTCCTCGATGGCCACATGCGAGGCCATGAAGTGCTTCGCGGGAAAAAGGGTGGTTTCCTCGAGCGCGCCGAGGTACTTGCCGGTAAGCGGTTCGATGCGGCCCAGCCGCTCGATCCTGTTGCCGAAGGTCTCGATGCGCAGGGCGGTCTCTTCATAGGCGGGATACACGTCGATGACGTCGCCCTTGACCCGGAAATTCCTGCGCTCGAAGCTGATGTCGTTGCGCGTGTATTGCATGTCATACAGTTGGCGCAGGAACCGGTCGCGGTCGAATTCGGCGTTGACCGCGATGCGCGCGCTCGCGGCTGCGTAGGCGTCGGGCGAGCCGATATTGTAAATGCACGAAACGCTGGCGACGATGATCACGTCTCTGCGCGACATGAGCGAGCTGGTGGCCTTGAGCCGAAGGCGGTCGATTTCATCGTTGATGTCCGAAGTTTTCTCAATGTACGTATCGGTCGACGGGATATACGCCTCCGGCTGGTAATAGTCGTAAAAACTGACGAAATACTCAACGGCGTTGTCCGGAAAGTAGCCCTTGAATTCCTGGAAAAGCTGCGCGGCGAGGGTCTTGTTGTGTGAAATGACCAGCGTCGGGAGCTGAAGGCGCTCTATGACGTTCGCCATGGTAAACGTCTTGCCGGAGCCGGTCACGCCGAGGAGCGTCTGGTACCTGGCGCCTTTGCCGATTTCCCGCACGAGCTGTTCGATTGCCTGCGGCTGGTCGCCCGCGGGTTTGAAGTCGGAAACTAATTTGAATTGCATAGTTGAAAAATATACTGTGCGGGTATTTTTCGTTACAGGTGTATTGACGGCAAATTATTTTCATCTTTTCGAAACCTAAACTTCCGGACCTCAACCCGCTCTTCGAGCACCCTTCTCCTTAGCAAGGAGAAGGGCAGGGGATGAGGTAAAAATCCTATGCTCCTTCGCACGCATATCCGGCACCCGCTGACTGATCTGACCCTTTTCGCAACGATTGACAAACAGTCTAAGCCCGTTCTCAAGGGAATACTGTTCGGCATTCATAAAAAGTGGCGCGGCAGGGCGTCTCGCCTTGTTGAAGGGCCGTTTCCGCAGCTCAGGGGTCTCCGCCGGTCGCTATCAGGATTTCTTGACGGAAAGGCAAAATCGCTCCGCGATGTTCCCCTCGACGTCACTGGTTTTACGAATTTTCAGAAGCGTGTTTTGCAAACCGCGCGGTCGATACAATGGGGAAACGTGGTTTCGTATTCGGACCTCGCGCGGATGTCGGGACGCCCGGCGGCGGTCCGCGCCGTCGCGTCCGTGATGCGGAACAACGATTTTCCGCTCGTGGTCCCCTGCCACCGGATCGTCAGGAAAGACGGTTCGATCGGCGGGTTCATGGGCAAGACAAAAGGAAAATGCGTGGAATTGAAGAAAAGATTATTGGAGAGGGAAACCTCAACCCGCCTTCCTTCGACTTCGCTCAGGAACCACGGCACCCTCCTCCTTACCAAGGAGAAGGGCCGGGGATGAGGTTCTTTTCTTCCTCTCATCCCGTTCCGCCCTGCTCAGCCTGCACCCGCAATAGTCCTGCCTGTAAAGTCCCAGGTCTTTGCTTAACTGGATGCTCTTTACAAAACCATTGTTTTTTTTAAAGTTGAACGGTTCGTATGCAACGTTGAATTCCCTCGCTGCCCGGCCTCCGGCCTTGTTGAGCATGTCGATTTTTTTATGGGGGGAGATGCTCATGACCGTGGTGAAACGCGGACAATCGGTCGAAGCGCAGAATTGGGCGGTCCGCCTGAGCCTGAGCAGGAAGCATTGTTCGCACCGCGCGCCGCCTTCAGGCGTGCGGGCGAAGTCTTTCACGTCGTTTTCCCACGACGCGGGGTCGTAGGCCGGCGCGTCGAACGGCACGGAAAAGTGATCCGCCGTTTTACGCGCTTCCGACAGGCGTTTTTCATATTCTTCAACAGGCTGGATATTGGGATTGCAGAAAAAACAGCGAAGCTCGTACGATTCCTTGAGCGTATGAACGACCCAGGCCTCGTCGGGCGCGCAGCAGATATGGAGGAGAAGTTTTGGTTTCATAAGCCGGAATTTATGGGCAGTCCGGTATTTTAGC
>JBAVGL010000062.1:0-2775 GCA_049684795.1 Chitinivibrionales bacterium
GCCGTGCCCTCATAAAAATTTGGCGCGATTCCAATCTGGGCACGGCACGCCGTGCCCCTACGAATGTTTATTACAATATGCACATGATTCGGCATGATTATGTATTCGTCGATTTTAATATTGGGCCGCATTTTTTCTGTTATTAATAATTCATTTTGAACGATGCCCCCTATTTCATTCAACACCATTTTCCCATCCGCCACATCGCCAAATAACCGTTTTGACCGGTCTTGAATACAAATCGTCACGAAATAATACCCCGAATGCGAATAATCATATCCACGTAACCGGATGGACCGGCGATTATGATATCCGGTATATTGATTATATATACCGTTTGACATTTTTATGCCGCCTCCCGTACGGGCACGTTGCAACGTGCCCCTACATTACCATCGCAATTAGGGCACGGCACGCCGTGCCCCTACCCGATTCATTTTACGGGCGGGTTTGAAACCCGCCCCCTACGAATCCGATTTCATTCCCCCACATGCACCGCGCTCACGACGCTGTCGAATTTTATCGCGCTGCGCACCCGCGTTATCTGCTCGGCCAGCGCCTGCTGTTTATGCTCCCATGTTGTTTCAAACAAGCTTGTCTGTCCGGGATTTACCTGCGGGTTTTTCACGATCAGCCGCACGGACTTGACGCTGACCCTGCGCTGGTACAAGAAAATAAACGCCCTGACCGCGGCCCCGGCAATGGTCAGGAAGTCATTGGTAAACATGGGAAATGCGACCGTCTTCTGCACCGATTTATTATCGCCGTAGGTAAGCACGAACTGAAAACGGTCCACGCATTGGTTGTTCTTCTTGAGCAAAAAACAAAGCTTGTCAACAGTGTAGCGCACCTTGCGAAAAAGCAGTTCGTTATCATTGATGTCGCGGTCCAGAACCGTCTCCGCGCTCAAAAGGCACATGGGCTTGACCATGCTTTTCGAACTTATTCCCAGCGTCAGGCTGTAGAGCTTTTCCCCTTCGCTGCCGAAATGCCGCATGAGCGTTTCTTTTCCCAAATGCCTGATCTGCCCCACGCATTTGAGCCCATAAGCGCCTATCTTTTCTTTGCTCTGGCTGCTTAGTCCCGGCAGCATCCTGCTCTCGATTGCCGACAGCGTCTGGAGCTCTGTACCCGGTTCGCATATGCATACGCCACTAGGCCTTGCCCGCTTGGCCATGAGTTGCGAAACGAGCCGCGACTGCGACAAGCCGATCGCCACGTCTTGCAGCGGTATGGCGCGGACAATGTCGCCACGCATTGCCCCGACAATGGCCTCCATGGACATGGTGCGTGACGCAGGCGTTTTCGTGAGATTGATGCTGCATTTTCCCTTGTCGCTTATTTCAAAATCCGGCGAATAGCGGTCTAAAACGCCCTTAAGCTCATCGATAATGGAAGCTTCCAGCTCTTTGTTTCTTAACACAATAGAAATATCATTAAATTTCCTTTTGACAACCATGACCGGCATCCCGCTAAATATCCCCAGATCGCACGCTTCGGCCGAACATGCCCATACCACGCTCTTGTGGCTATCCGCATCCTGACATGTAACTACGAACGGTCGCTGCCGCAAGCCCGCGTCGTACGCCGCAACCGCCTGCGCGGAAAAATTGGGAATTTCCAGGGAGCAATACAGCGAATCAGGCTGCATGTGTTTTAGGAATGTCGTCATAGGCATAGTCCTTTGTAAAAGATTTCTCCAACCGCTTCGACGCGCGCTCAAAATCCACCTGGCCAGGCAGCCAATCCACCGAGGCGATGCGCTCGGCCTCCACCGTATACGTGCCCCAGTCTTCGCTTACCCTTCCCCATACTTCAAAGGGCCCGGGCCCGGCGATCATGTCGCAATACCTGTTGTAAATATCGGGCCACAGGATCACATCAACGCATTCGAAGGCGTCTTCGAGGGTAATGAACATCATGTGCTTGTCGCTACTGGTCACATGTATCCGGTTCGTGATCATCCATCCGAACACCTTGATCCGCTTGCCCTTGCAGTTCTTTACCTTATCCATGGGAACAGCGCCCTTCGCGGCGGGGTGCAGGTCAAGTATGTCAAGTATATTTCCCGACAGCATGAACCCCAAAAGCCGCAGTTCGTTGAAGCAGCGCTGCGCCAGGGTGTAGTCGCTGAGGCCCGGATGCAGGAAATCGAGCGCGAGCGGAATGCCCGCGCCGAACAGCCCCGGCTCGTCGGGCCGCGCTTTTTTATAAACATCGTCGAGCAGGAAAAGCGATTCCGGCTGCGTAAGACCGAACCCGTCAAACGCGCCCGTGAGTATCAGGTTCTCGATGTCCTTGCGGCCAACAGGAACGCGATTGATGAAATCGACAAGGTTGCGATACGGCCCGTGCAGGCCGCGCTCTTCAACGATGCGCTCAAGCCCCGCGCCGCTTACGCCAAGAATATGCATGAACCCCGGCCTGATCCAGTTGTGCTTGCCGAAATAGTGGACCCGCGACTCGTTAACGTTCATGGGCAAAATGCGTATGCCCCACCGCCGCGCCTCGTCGAGATACACCTCGCGCGAATAAAACCCGTGGTTGTTGCTGATCACCGCAGACAGAAACTGCGCGGGATAGTACGCCTTGAGAAACGTGCATTTGAACGACAACTGCGCGTAGCTAGCGCTGTGCGATTTACAAAAGCTGAAGCCAGTAAAGCTGCTCACCCGCTCCCAGAGTCGCAAGGCCTGCTCCTGCGTAAGGCCGCTCTTCTGCATGCAGCCGTCCATGAATTCGCGGGCGACCATCGCGTATTCGTCGCTCGTCAGC
>JBAVGL010000063.1:0-15465 GCA_049684795.1 Chitinivibrionales bacterium
GCTAACCCGCCTAAGGGCGGATAAGATACTATACGCAGGAATTATCTGCGCTAAAAGCGTAGATAATTCAGCTACAGTATCTAAAAACCTGAATAAAAATATATTCCGACATAATCCGGTTTTGTGACGGCGATCGCTTTATACGTTCTTTTTGAAAATTATGTACTCAAAACGTATACATTTTATGCGTCCCGTTTCATTTTTCTATTTAAAAAACACCAAATATCCTTTATATTTGTGGTAAAATAATTATAAAGGGTTGCAATATGGCGCAACAAGTTATTGCAACAAAATCTTTAACCGGGAGTTTGCAATGAAACAACCGATGAGCTTGAAAATTAACCCGCCCACAACGCCTTTATTTATTGCGCGAATGTTTTTTCCCCTTATTGCCATCGCGCTATTGAGTGTTCAGATACACGCGCAGACAAGCTACAAATTTGATTTCGGAGTTTCGACAAACGCGGCCGTGGCGGGGTATACCAAAGTGACTCCCGCCAATAAATATACCACGGCATACGCTAATGACAACACAAACGGGACTTTTGGATTTGAAGACTGGGATTCGACCGCCTGGGGGGCATTTTCACGGGGGGCCGCCAGCGATAATTTAAACAGGGACTTTATTTATACCAGAAGCCATAACGGTTTTTCGTCGTTTTACTTTTCGGTGCGCGTGCCGGAGGGCAAATATACCGTGACGTTTTACATCGGCGATCCCGGCGACACCTCCACGACGAACATCAAGGCGGAATCGCGCCGTTTCCTCGTAGAGAACCTGCGCCTGGCGAAGGGGCAGCTTGCCACAAGGACGTTTACCGTCATTCGCAGGGAGCCGGCCATTGCCGGCGGAGGGACCGTTGGTCTGGATTACAGCTATGGCCGCGAGGACCCTTCGATTTGCCTCAATTGGGACCATAAATTGACCTTTGAATTCAGCGGCGCCAGGCCGTGCATCGGCGGACTCGATATTGTTCCGGTGGATTCGGGTATCACCTTTCACATGTGCGGCAACTCAACCTTGGTGGAACAGGAAGACGAACCCTGGTCCTGCTGGGGAGCGTTCGTGCACCGGTTTTTTAATTCGAGCATAATCGTCAATGATCTTGCGAGTTCAGGATTGACATCGAGCAGTTTCTTAAGCCAGAGACGGCTTGCAAAAATCTGCAGCGTCATGAAACCCGGGGACTATCTTTTCTTTGAATTCGGGCATAATGATTCAAAAGGATCGGTTTCGCAATCGCAATTTGAAGCGAACATGAAAACATATTATGACAGCGCAACCAGCCACCAGGCCACGATGGTTTTCGTTACTCCCACGGCGCGTTCCGGCGATTCCGACAGTTCGACGTCAATTGGGAATTATGCGCAATATACCCGTGATTACGCTAAAACGCTGTCGGGGGCGAAGCTCGTCGACCTTAACGCGGCGGTAATCCACATGAAAACCGCCCTGGGCGCGGCGGCGTATGGCGGGAACGGCAAGGCGATTTATTGCTACGCGTCCGCAAGCAATCAATGGCCTGACCTGCCCGCGGGGGCTTCCGACGACACGCACTTCTGCGATTTCGGCGGGTACGAACTTGCCAAATGGGTATCGCACACGGGCCTGAAGGCCGCGGGCATCGATCTCCGGAAATATCTCCTGGACACTACCGCGTTCGATCCCGACAAGCCGGACTTAAAAAGCGCCTGGATTTTTCCATATAGCATCGATACGGTGTTCAGGCACGCATCTCCGGGCGGCACGGTTTTTAAAGACACCGTCAGCGCGGTCAGCGACGTGGCGTCAGGCGGAAGCATTCCATCCTTGTTGCGTTCGATTTCAGTAAATCATGGTTCTTTCACGATCCTTTATTCCGGGTATTTGACGGGAAAAGCGGAAATCAGCGTCTTTTCCATGAGCGGGAAAACAATGGCCCGGAAGGTCATGGTCTTGGAGAAAAATTCCAGGGCAATCGCATGGAAAGAATTGAACGGTCTGCCCGCTGGAGTTTATTTTATTCGGATGCAGGTCAATAATTCCGCTTTGGGAAAGAGCGCATTTTTTAAATTGTAACATCCAAGGAGATCCCGTCATGACAACGTTCCGTGGAGCGCCAAAGAAAAACAATCGATTATCGATGCCGGTTTTTTCATCATTGGTTATTTTCGGACTTATCGCCGCGGCAGAGGCGCAGACATGGACCCAGATCAGTCCGGCCCCGACGTCGGAGGATCTGATGGGGATCGTTTTTGCAATGGACCGGTTTGTGGCCGTCGGGACGAACGGCGCGGTCCTGACGTCGTCCGACGGCAATGCCTGGACGTTTAGGACTTCGGGGGTTTCAAAAACGCTGTTTGCCGTTGGGGCCAGCGACAGCATGTATGTCGCGGTCGGAGATTCGGGAACGATACTTACCTCCAAAGACGGGATTGCCTGGACCGCGCGGACGTCAAACACGACGAACTCGCTCCAGGGCGTCGCGTGGAACGGCCTCACTTTTGTCGCGGCGGGGCTCGCGAGCACCATCGTGACCTCCGCCGATGGCGCTTCCTGGACAAACCGCACATTAGGCGCGCCGACGGACCTTCACGGCGTTGCGTGGGGAAACAATATGTTCGCGGTTGCCGGCTTCGACGGCATGAACGGGACAATCAACACTTCACCCGACGGAATTCATTGGACCGGCCGGACGGTCCAGGCGCCCGACGGGCTCCTGTCAATTTCATGGTGCGGGAGCGCCTTTTTGGCCGGGAGCATCGGGGTTTTAACTTCTCCCGACGGCCTGACGTGGGACCTGTACACTTCGGGATTTTCGGACTATATTAACGGCGCAACCGGTTATTCCAATCGCTTTATTGTGGTGGGGGCCGGCGGCGTAATAGAATCTTCTTCCGACGACAGCGCGTGGACCAGCCAGAATTCCGGCGTTACCGCGAGTTTATATTGCGTGACCTGGGGCGCGAACCTGTTCGTTGCCGCGGGCGCGGGCGGCGCTGTGCTTACGTCGCCATTGACAAACGCAAGTATTAAGGGAACGCGCGGCCTAAACGGCCGTCGTCCGGCCATTGCCGTCAATAATCATGGCGTAAATTTTTCCCTTGTCTCCGACGCGATTGTCTCCCTGCGGCTCTATTCAACGCAGGGGCGCCTCGTGCGGTCGATGAGCGCTTTACTGTGCAAAGGTGACCATGCCGCTCCGGCGACCTTCCTTTCGGGGCTGTCGCAGGGCAGGTACCTCCTGTCGTTTAAGGCCGGGAGCTATACAATCGATCGACCGGTGCTTGTTGTAAAGTAGCGTCAACCTCGAAATGAAAGCATTTACCTCATCCCCTGCCCTTCTCCTTGCAAAGGAGAAGGGTGCCCGAAGGGCGGGTTGAGGTCGGCGATTCTTGTCTTATTCTTTCGCCTTCATATATTTTGAAAGACCATTTATCCGCTCCTCGTCCCGAAAGGACCGCGCATCGCTGTTATGGACGAACTCTCGCTGACCCGGACACAATATTCTATCCTGGACTATCTTTTTCGGGCGCCCGGCGGCGTGACCGTCGATGAACTGGTGGAAAAGCTGGGCATCGATCAGGTCTTTGTTTTCTCCACCCTTCAATACTTGTCGGAAATCGGCCTGGTCGCCGTTTCCGAAAGCGAAGTGACCGAAATCCAGCTCGCCCCGAAACTCGACCTTATATCCCCCGAAGAACTTCCCGAGAGGACCATGCTCAAGGTCCTTGCGCGGGAAGGGGCCGGGCTGCATCTTCAGGACCTTTCCGCAAAAGTCAATGCCGAGCAGAAGGTCGTGGGCAAGAGCCTCAAGCCGATGCTTGACAAAGGCTGGATCGCCAAGAACGGCGCGAACGTGTCGGTCACCGAAAAGGGAAAGGCCGCGCTTGGCGACGAGGCCGACGACGAAAAACTCTTTGCCGCGCTTCGAAAAACAAAAACGCTCATCGTCGAGGAGGCAAAGGACCGGTACGGCTATTTTGCCGGAGGTTATGAGCTCCTTAAAAAACGCGGGCAATTTTTGAACGTCAAAATCCGGAAACGCAGGAACGCGGCGCTAACGGACAAGGGGAAAGACCTGCTGTCGGCGGGAAAAAACCTGACGGTCAAGGAAGAGGCCACGTCGCTTACGTCGGAGCTCCTCCAGAACGGACGGTGGAAAAACGTGACATTCAAGCCGTACGATATCCAGGCCGGCGTCGAGTTTCTGCCGGCGGGCAAAATCCATCCCTTTCAGCGGCTGCTTAACCAGGTGCGCGGTATTTTCTACGGCATGGGATTTACGGAAGTTTCTTCCCCCCACGTGGAATCTTCATTCTGGAACTTCGACGCGCTTTTCCAGCCCCAGGACCATCCGGCGCGCGACATGCAGGACACCTTCTATGTAAAGCAGCCGTCGTCGGCGCCGCTTCCCGAAAGCTCCCTGGTCGAAAGGGTGAAGGCGACCCATGAAAACGGGGGCGCGTGCAATTCAAAAGGGTGGGATTACCGATGGAACGTCGAGCTGGCGAAAAAGACCGTGCTGCGGACGCATTGCACAGAGGCATCGGTGCGGCAACTATACAAAAGGCCGCAAGCTCCGGGAAAATATTTCTGTATCGGCAGGGTTTTCCGGCGTGAAGCTGTGGACTACCGGCATCTGCCGGTTTTTACCCAGGTCGACGGCATCATCGTCGAGGAAGGCGCGTCCCTGTCCCATCTCATAGACATTTTATCGGAATTCTATACGAGAATGGGTTTCGGCAAAATCGAAATCAGGCCGTCGTTCTTTCCGTACACCGAACCCAGCCTGGAGGTGCACGTGTATCTTGAAAACAGGCGCGAATGGATTGAAATGGGCGGGGCCGGGGTGTTCCGCAAGGAAGTGACCCTGCCTCTCGGCTGCACCGCTCCGGTGCTGGCGTGGGGCCTGGGAATGGAGCGGCTGGCCATGATCAGATACGAGATCGACGATTTGAGAAAAATATACATATCAAACATCAAATGGCTCAGAGAGGTGCCCACGTGCCTGTCGTAGGAATCCCTTTGCATTATCTTAGGCGGTTTTACAAGGAAGACCAGGGCATCGACGCGCTCGTCGCCGTTTTCCATGAGATGGGGTGCAGCGTCGACGGGATCGAATCGGCCCAGCGGCGTATTTGCAAAGGTTGCGGGGAAACGGCGGAGTATGTGGCGCCGCATGCCCCCGACCGTTGCGGATCGTGCGGCCGCGAATTCAGGGCCGACGGCGTCGATTTCGAAGAGGCCGGTCCGATGGACGTCGTGCGCCTGGAGCTGCTCGCCAACCGGCCCGACAACTTCGACGCGCCCGGCATCGCCCGGAGCCTCAACGGTTATCGGGGCGTCACAACGGGGCTGCAATCCTATTCGGTGGAGCCGTCGGCGTATGAAGTGTTCGTTGACGAAAGCGTGGGCCGCGAAAATTCGTACCGGCCGTCCATCGCCTGCGCCGTCATTAACGACGTCGTCTTTGACGACGATACCATTAAGAGCCTCATGAAATTACAGGAAAACCTCCATTGGGCGCTCGGCAGGAACAGAAAATTCGGCGCCATCGGGGTCTACGATTTAAAAAACCTGCATACCACAATCCGTTATTCCGCCGTGAAGGACGAAGATGTCCGCTTCGTTCCGCTCGATGTTTCCGGCGAAAGTCCGGCAATGTCGCCGCGGGAAATCCTCTCCGCTCACCCCAAGGGAAAGGATTTCGCGCATTTGCTTGAGGGGTTCGACCGTTATCCGTTGCTCATGGATGAAAAGGGCGCGGTGCTCTCGATGCCGCCAATCATAAACAGCGAGTCCACGAGGGTGAAAAAAAAGACCACGGACCTGTTCATCGACGTGACCGGGCTCAACGCGCAGATCCCCTTGACAATGCTCAACATACTGGTCGCCTCAATCAAGGACGCCGTTCCGGGGTGCCGGATTCGCGGCGTTACAATTCATTTTCCCGACCATGAAACGGTCACCCCGTTGATGACGCCTTCGCCGTTTCGCCTGGATTTCAACGCCTGCAGGGACCTGCTCGGCCGGCCGCTTTCGAACGCCGAGATCATCGATTGCCTCAAGCGGATGCGCTATGACGCACGCGAAAACGGCGACCATGCCGACGTGCTGGTCCCCTGTTACCGTTCCGACATCCGCCATGAGCAGGACCTTATCGAAGACGTCGCGATCGCGCACGGGTATAAAAACCTGGCGCCGCGAAACATCAGGGACTTTACTATCGGCGCGATTCTGCCCGCGGAAAAAAAGAAACAGGAGCTGCGCGAAGCGCTCACCGGTCTCGGGTTCCTGGAAATAGTCTCCATCATGCTTACGTCCGAGGAACGCGAGTTCGAAAAACTCGGACTGCCGGTCAAGGAAAACCGCGTGATCATCGAAAACCCCATCAGCGCCGACCAGACCATGGTAAGGACCGGTTTGACAAGCGGCATTATTGAGATCCTCGCCAACAATACCAGCAACGAATTGCCCCAGCGCGTTTTTGAAACGGGAGAGGTCGTGTGCGTCGACGAAACCACCGGCGCCCCGCGCGAGGACGTTTCATTGGGCGTCGGAATCGTCGATTCCAGGGCCGGGTTTTCGGACATAAAATCGGTGCTGAAAAACCTTATGCATGAAATGGGCCACGCCTGGGAACTCACGGCGAATGACTGCGCCCTGTATAGTACCGGCCGGTCGGGGACCATCATAAGCAACGGACAGGCCGTCGGCCATCTCGGCGAAGTCCACCCCAAGGTCCTTGACACTTTTAAAATTTCCAATCCCGCCGCGGTCCTGGAGATCGACCTTTCCAAACTTGGGTTTATACGCTGACCCTCTCGTTCCATCGGAATGTATAAACCCGAAAAACGCCGGTCCCGCGCCGCGGCCAACAATCCGCCCGCAAGAATGGTTTTTCGGTTTCCCTGATTGTATATTACCCTGTGGTTCTTTGTATCAATTAAACAGGGCCAGACGCATGAAAACCATTGGTATATGTTTTGGCGCCACGACCATCCAGGCGATCAAACTCCATTGCGACCCCCAGTTTAAATCCGTTGAAAAAATGCTGCGCGTTCCCCATGAGGGCAATCCTCGGTCGGCCTTCATTAAACTGCTTGACGATATCGACACCTTCGACGTGGAACGCATCGCGGTAACGGGAAGAAACTTCCGCCAGAGCGTTGCCCTTACCGGCATACCCGAGCCGCAGGCCATTGAGTGCGCGCTCAGGGAGGAGTATGCGGACAAAGACATGCCCGATATCGTCATCAGCGCGGGCGGGGAGACGCAGCTTGTCTATAAAATCGGGAAAGACGGCGGGATCGTTTCGGTTCATTCGGGCAACAAGTGCGCTTCGGGAACGGGCGAGTTCTTCCTGCAGCAGGTGCGCCGCATGGGGCTGACGCTCGATGAAGCGGTGGAAATGGCGCTTAAGGGCGCGCCCCACAAAATAGCGGGACGCTGCAGCGTGTTTTGCAAGAGCGACTGCACGCACGCTCTTAACAAAGGAGAATCACGCGAAAACATAGCCGCGGGGCTGTGCGTCATGATGGCCGATAAATTGTGCGAGCTCATCAAGGACATCCGCCGTGAACGCGTTGCCATTATCGGCGGCGGATGCCTCAACGGCGCCATGATTAATATTTTGAAGGCGCGGTTCGGCATTCTCGAAGTGCCGGCCCAGGCAGCAGCGTTCGAGGCCTTCGGCGCCGCGATTTGGGCATCCGAAAACCAGTGCGCCCGGCTCCCCGCGTCAATGGATCATGTTTTTACCGCTTCCAGGCGTGTATTCGATCTTCATCCTGCGCTTAAAGAGTCCGCGCATCTGGTCGAATTCAGGGAACGGGTGCAAGGAGCGCTGCATCCGGGGGACGATTGCATTCTGGGGCTTGACGTCGGATCCACCACCACCAAGGCCGTCCTGATGAAAAAGTCCGACCGGACCATCGGGGCTTCGATTTACCTGCGCACCAACGGCGATCCCGTCGAAGCGTCGAAACAATGTTACAGGGCCATCCGCGATCAGACGGGCGGCATTGCCGATATAAAAATCACGGGCCTTGGCGTGACCGGTTCGGGCCGACAAATAGCCGCGCTCCACGCGCTTACCGAAAGCGTGATCAACGAAATCATCGCGCACGCGACGGCCGCCGCATATTTCGACCGTGAGGTCGACACCATTTTTGAGATTGGCGGCCAGGACGCAAAATACACCTTCCTTACCGCGGGCGTCCCCTCCGATTATGCCATGAACGAGGCGTGCAGCGCCGGCACGGGGTCTTTTCTGGAAGAGTCGGCCTTCGAGTCGCTCGGCGTGAAAATGGAGGAGATCGGCGGATTGGCCATGTCGGGCGGCGCGCCTCCCAATTTCACCGACCAGTGTTCGGCGTTCATATCGAGCGACGTCAAGCAGGCCAGCCAGCAGGGAATTGACAAAAACGATGTCCTGGCCGGGCTCGTTTATTCGGTGTGCCTTAATTACATGAACAGGGTGAAAGGGTCGCGGCCCGTGGGGAAAAAAATCTTCATGCAGGGCGGCGTGTGCTATAACCGGGCGGTCCCAATCGCCATGGCGGCGCTCATGAAAACCCGTATCATCGTTCCGCCCGACCCGGGGCTCATGGGCGCCTATGGGGTTGCCCTGGAGGTCGCGAAGCGCCTTGACGCGGGGCTCATAAAGCCGGCGCATTTCGATCTGGACGGGCTCATTGAACGCCGGGCGGAAAAAACGGGGAGCTTTATCTGCGCCGGAGGGGCCGAAAAGTGCGACCGCAAGTGCGAAATCAGCCGGATTACCATCGACGGAAAAATGCACCCCTTCGGCGGCGTGTGCAATAAATACTACAATATGCGGCTCAAAAAAGAAGTGGACGCGCATGCATACGACATGGTCGTGCTTCGGCAGAAACTTTTGTTCGAGACATTCGGTATAACCGATTCCCTGCCCGAAGAAAATGAGAGCGATCCCCAAAAAACGGTTGGTATCATGCTGTCGTTTCTGACGTATTCCCTTTTCCCGCTGTATTCACGGTTTTTCCACAAACTCGGGTTCAGGGTCATCCTGTCTGACGGGATCGACCGTGAAGGGCTTTCGCGCAGGGAAGCGTCATTCTGTCTGCCCGCCGAAATAAGCCACGGCAGTTTTTATAATCTTTTGAAGAAAAACCTCGATTACATCTTCCTGCCGCAGGTGATGCAGGTCCCGGTGGAAAACGTGCCGACCTACAGCAGGACCTGCGTGTTCGTGCAGGGCGAGCCGTATTATCTTCCGGTGACCTTTCGCGGGGAAATCGAATCCGGTGCCACGGGAATCCTGTCTCCTGTTTTGAAAATGGACCGGGACTACGAGGCCGCCGAAGGCGCCTTCGTCGAGATGGCCGCGGCAATCGGGGCGCCGGAGCTGAAGGCGAAACGGGCATTTATTTACGCATGCGAGAAGCAAAAGGCCTTCGAACGCGAGCTGCGGGAGCAGGGCGGGAAATTCCTCAGGTACCTCGACGCCCATCCCGAGACCTTTGGTATTGTGCTTTTTGGAAGGCCCTATAACGCCTTTGCCGGCGAGGCGAACATGGGCATCGCCCACAAGGCGGCCTCGCGGGGATACATGATCGTGCCGCACGACATGCTTGCGATCGAAGACTATGAGGTCGACCGGAAAATGTTCTGGGCAATGGGCCAGAAGATCATGAAAGCGGCCCAGTTTGTCAAGCAGCGCGATAACCTGTTCGGTTTCTACATAACCAATTTCTCGTGCGGCCCCGACGCTTTTCTTTTGGGCTATTTCCGCAACCTCATGAAATCAAAGCCCTCCCTTACCCTTGAACTCGACCAGCACACGGCCGACGCGGGACTTGACACCCGGATCGAGGCGGCGCTTGACATTATGACCGGCCACCACGCGATGGGTTCTTTTTCGGACCCGGCCGGGGAAGCCTACTCGCCCGCACGGGTGGAATACGGTAAAGATGTGGGCGTCGTCGCGTCCGACGGCGCGCGGTATTCTCTGTTTGACGGGAATGTCGAGGTGGTTTTGCCTTCGATGGGACGCTACAGCACCGAGGCGATAGCGGCGGTGATGCGGGGCATCGGGATACGGGCGAAGGCGCTGCATATCGCCGACAAGGACGTTCTTTTAGAAGGCAGGAAGAACGCCTCGTGCAAGGAATGCCTGCCCTATATGGTGACCACGGGCTCGTTTTTGACCTATTTGAAACACCGCCGCGATCCGGGCGTGGTAACGCTGCTGTTCATGCCCACCGGGGGAGGGCCGTGCAGGCTCGGGCAGTACTGCGTTGCGCTCGAACAGGTCCTTCACCTGCACCGGCTGAGGAACGCCGCCGTTTTTTCGTTGACCGATGAAAACGGGTACGCGGGCCTGGGCAGCGGGCCGCTTTTGAAATCATGGCAGGCGATCGTCGTGTCTGACGTCTTTTCCGACATCCGCAGCCTTCTTTCGGTGGCCGCAAGCGACCGAGCGGGGGCGCTTGTCGAATTGGAATCCATGTGGAAAGAGGCGCTGGCGTATTTCGAAGGGCGCTCTTCGACGCGGTTTTCCATTGTTCTTTCGATCATTGCCAAGCGCCTCGCGCGCATAAAACTCACTGTGGATCCGCGCAGCGTGCCGGTTGTTTCCCTGGTAGGGGAGATATTCGTGCGGCGTGACGAATTTTCGCGCAAGAACATCATCGATTATCTCGAGGGCCACGGTTTCGCGGTAAAGGTCGCCCCCATCGCCGAATACATGTGCTACAGCAATTACGTTGTCAACAGCGGCCTGGGCGAACGGGAGTTTACGCTTGGGCAACAGTTGAAAATGAAACTCACCGCCCAGGTCCAGCAGTGGTGGGAGCGAAGGATAAAATCGATCGTGGCGGGGTCCGGGTTGTATCGCTTTGAAATGATCGACGTCGAAAAAACGATCGAGGGCATTAAGCACATCGTAAACGTAAACTTCAGGGGGGAGGCCATTCTTACCATCGGCCTGGGCATGCGTGAAATCCTCCATGATTCGTGCGGAGTCATCTCCATCGGGCCGTTCGGCTGCATGCCGTCCCGCGTTTCCGAGGCGATACTGAAAAAAGAAATGAACCCGGAAGGCAAGGCCCGTATGTCCGGCGGGACTGGCGGCATTGAAAAGTCCTTCGCCGCCGCGACCGGGGCGTTTCCCTTTCTGGCGATCGAAACCGACGGTATGCCTTTCCCCATGATCGTTGAAGCGAACCTCGAGGCGTTCGTCGTGCAGGCAAAGCGACTGCACCGGAGAATGGTCCATGCCGCATCGAATGCTCGGACCTTCCTCGCGCCCGAACTCACGCCGCCCCAATAAGGTATGTGTCAGGATAACTTGACTTCAAGCTTTCGTCCTACAGATGCGCGAATTTTTCTAAAGTGGAAAGCCGAATATCTTCGGCATGGTTTTCGATTCGAGATATCGCCGATTTCTGCGTTCGTAAAATTCGAGCTATTTCGTCCTGAGCTCGCCCCGACGCCTCTCGCGCTTGCCGAAGTGTAAATATTTACCACAAATGATGCACGTGCGCGCGGATCGAGCGATCATAAATCGCCTTGATTTTTTCCATAACGGAGTTTGAAAGCGGAGGTAAATCGGCCGCACGAACGTTGTCTTCAGCCTGATCAGGGCGTTTGGCCCCCGGAATGGCGCAGCTCACGGCCTCGTTCATGAGTATCCACTTCAGGGCCATTTGAGTCATCGTTGCGTTCGGCGGGACGATCTCGCGCAATTCTTCCACGGCCGCAAGTCCGGTCTCAAAATCCACGCCCGAGAACGTCTCGCCCTTGTCGAATGCCCGGCCGTCACGGTTGAATGTCCGGTGATCGTCGGGCCCGAAGGTGGTTGCGCGCGTCATCTTGCCGGTGAGCATTCCCGAGGCCAGCGGCACTCTCGCGATAATGCCGACGCCCCGGCGTTTTGCTTCAGGGAAAAAATCCTGGGCGGGCCGCTGCCTGAATATGTTGAAAATTATCTGGACCGACTGCACGCCGGGAAATTCAATGGCTTTTTTTGCCTCAACAATACGCTCGACGCTTACGCCGTACTGACGGATTTTACCCTGTTTCTTCAGATCGTCCAGAATGCCAAACACTTCGGGATTGTAGACCTCGATGGGCGGACAGTGTAATTGTATAAGGTCTATCGTATCGACTTTCAAATTTTGAAGGCTTTTTTCAACGAACGCGGCCATATTTTCACGCGTATAGCTTTGTGCGTCGGGATTAATCCGCATGCCCATTTTTGTCGCAATGTAAAACGGCTCTCGCCGCTCCCGCCGCAACTTGCCCAACAGCGGTTCGCTGCCGTACACGTCGGCGGTGTCAAAGAAGTTGACTCCGAGGTCAACCGCGCGGTTGAGGGCGGCAAGCGAGTCGCGGTCATTAACTTTGCCCCATGCATTTCCCATTGCCCATGTTCCTATGCCGATGGCTGATATTTTCCAGCCGGTGCGTCCAAGTTCGCGATATTCCATAGTTCTTCTCCTTACTGATAATTCAGCAAAAAACGTACCACATTCATCTTTTTTTGCAGGTGAATAATCGTGCATGACCGGACCAATTCATGGTAAAATAGTATCATGTTTCATTCCTTAAAGAGCGGGGGTTCTTCATGAAATATCATTCCATGGCGGCAATCGGTTTCGTCGGGGCAATATTTCCGGGTTTCCTGACAATCAACGCGGCCCCATCCGATTCCGTGGTCTGGATCCAGCAGCAAAGCGGCGTCCATACCACATTGTGGTCGGTGATGTTCGTTGACACAATGCATGGATGGGCGGCCGGCGACGCGGGCGCGCTGGTGCGCACGTCCGACGGCGGAGCGCACTGGCAAAATACCATTGCATTTACTTCCCGGAGCATCAATTCGGTTTATTTCATAAATCCCGCCACGGGGTGGCTTACGACCGATACCGCCCAGATATATCAAAGCGTCGACAGCGGCGCGACCTGGTCGCTTAAGTTTTTTACCCCCCGCGCGTTTTTCAGCGATTGCATATTTCTCGATTCCTTGACCGGATTTGCCGGGGGCAGCGCCATGAGCGGCGCCAACATGTATAACGAGGGTATCATTTACAAAACCGTCAACGGCGGAACGACGTGGACGATTGGGTGGTCGTCTATGATCAGCGTCTGGGCAGTCGGCTCCTTTACATTCCCAGACAAAAACCACGGCTGGGCCACTGGCGCGGATTATCTGCTGAAAACGGCGAGCGCGGGCCTTTCGTGGATGACACCGGTCGAATTCTACACAATGACTGATAGCGCGTTTATCAAGAGTTCCGGTTACATTAACACGATTCACTTCAACGATACGCTCAACGGGTTCGGCATCGGCAGGAACGGGCACATCATTCGGACGCGTGACGGCGGAGCAAGCTGGAAGCTCGTTTCCAGGATTTCCCCGTGGCCCGAAGGAATCTGCTTTGCCGATCAGGCGCACGGCGTGATTGTCGGCGAGGGCGGGGCGGTGCTTGCTTCCGGCGACAGCGGAGCGACATGGAGCCTGAGCTATCCCCGGCGCGAATCGGGCCAGATCATACCCTGGTTCCGTAACGTGGTTTTCCTTTCCATGAATAATGGCTGGTTGGCGGGAGACAGCGGCATCATCATGAAGGGACGGTTTTATACCCCGCCGACAAGCGCTTCATTGTTGCAACATTCACCGAAGTCAAATGATCTTCCCAAAATTATCGTCCGCAACCGGACCACGCTGACCGTTTATTTCGACCTGCGTGAAAGCGGGACGGTTTTCATCGATTTTATCGACGTGTGGGGCCGCATTGCGGCGTCCTTGCCGGCTGAGCCGGGATACGATGGGACGCGCGTTGTAACGTTTCGGGTCAACCAAACCTTGCCATGTGGCGCGTATTACGTAACGCTTCGCGGGAAGAACCACGGCGTGTGCGCGAAGACGGTCGTTGTCCGATAAACAGGTATCCTTGATATGAAAGAAGTTAATCATGAAACAAATTCGTAACGTTTCGATGTTTTTCTGCATGGCATTCGCTGCGCTTAACGCCCAATGGGTTCAAACCAGCGGACCTTCCGAACATACCGTTTTATCTCTTGCCGTATGCGACTCCGTTCTTATTGCCGGAACGTATTCAGGCGCGTATGTTTCTACCGACAAAGGCGACCATTGGGCCGCGGCAGGCTCCATTAACTACTTGGGCATACGCGTATTGGCCCTTGCGGTGATGGATAACCTGGTCTTTGCCGGCACCGACGAGGGCGTCTATCGTTCATCCGACAACGGGACAAGCTGGAAAGCCATCGATTCGGGATTGCCCGACCGAGCTTTGGTCCATTCCATTGCGGTCAGCGGGACCAGCGTGTACGCGGGGACCCATGCGCAAGGCGTTTTTATATCGGTAGACAGCGGCGCAACATGGACCGCGATTAATTCCGGATTGCCCGCTACAACATCCGTATATTCTCTTTTTGCACGCGGTAATCAGGTCATTGCGGGAACCTGGGGCGCCGGAATTTTCCGTTCCGCAAACAACGGAACAACCTGGACCGCGGCCAACTCCGGCTTGCCCGCGAGCGCAATTGGCGGCTATGCATTCTCTCTTGTTTCATGCGGCGCGGACCTTTTTTCGGCCATCGGCAGCGGCATTTATTCTTCGCACGACAACGGGGCGAGTTGGTCCCCGGCAGGGTCAAGCCTGATATTTTCCGATGTCTATTCGCTTATAGCAAGCGAACCGGACCTCTTCGCGGCCACCTATTCCGACGGCGTTTTTTATTCCGCCGATTACGGCCTTTCCTGGAAAGCGATCAACACGGGCTTGCCCGTGAACAACCAGGGCCAGTGTCTCTTGACGAGCGGGGCATATCTATTCTTTGGAACAGGCAATAACGGCGTCTTTCGCCGACCACTGGCCGAAATATCCTCCATCAAAAGCCCTATGACTTCGCGGTCAAAATTCAGTTTCAAGGTGGTCTTAGTCGGCCGTTTTCACCGCATCATGAGCGTAGAATTCTCATTGCCTCGTTCCCAGACCGTATCTATTCTGATGAATTCGATGACAGGTTCAAAAATTTCAGTTTTGGCCGATGGACATTTCGACGCCGGGGCGCACAGGATCTCCTATAACGTCGCGACGGGTCCAGGCTGCTATATGGTAAAAATGAAGACGGAATCGGGCGAAAGTTTTCAAAACATCGCCTTGGTCAAATGATATCTTTTATGGCGAAAGCCGGTTGATTTCCCATTTCCCGGAGTTTTTTCTTATATATAAATACCTGTCGTTAAGACGGTTTTCACCGGACTGCCAAAATTCAATTTCATAAGGAACGAGGATAAACCCGCCCCATGTTTTGGGGCGCTTGATGGTGTACGCCCGACACGGGCGTGATCTTTGAGCCGGGTACCTAAAAATGGACACTCCGTTAAGCACATTTGATCAATTTTCTGTTCTCGAACATAATCGGAGGCATACCGATTGTGGTATGGATCCGTTGTCCGTTGTAGAACT
>JBAVGL010000064.1:0-2517 GCA_049684795.1 Chitinivibrionales bacterium
CCATACATGAGCAGGCTGTTTCGGGGCACCGGCACGCTTTTTTGTATTGCATCGAAATCATAAAACCCGTCCCGAATGTTGTACGTTGCCGCTGGCCCCAGAAAATAAGCATCGTCAACGATGGCCGGATCACTTGCAATACATGGTGCGCAGGCCGAGAAAAGAAAGAATATTTCCAAGCAGGCAAGTTTATTCATAAGTTTTCAAATCGGTAACCGGCAAAGGACGATCTTATAAAATAGTTCCGGAAATCGCCGGTCACGGGCGCAAATTATATTTTATCCTCGAAATCAATGCTTTCGTTGTTCTTTAAACCCTTGTCCCGGTAAAAACGATGTTTTCATTTAAACTGTATTTTCGAATGCTGGGCTATCTTAGGCCTTACGTTCCTTTAATCCTCTTGAGCATTATCCTGTCATTTTTTATTGTTATCGCGGAATCGCTTTCCTTATGGTTTTCCGGTTCATTAATTCAAACGCTTTTCATGCCTGGGAAAATCACTTTGGTAAAGCCCGTATTGGCGGTTTCCACCATAAATGAATGGCTTAAATACCAAACGGCCATGCTGATCGGACGGGGGAATGTCATTGATTCCCTGAAAATCGTATGCATACTTGTTTTTGTATTTTTTCTCGCCAAGAATATTTTTTCCGTCATCAAAGTCCTTATTATTGCAAATGTCAACAATTCGTTCATCCGGGACCTGCGTAACAACATCTATTCGAACGCTCTCATACTGCCCGTCAGTTACTTTGATCGTAATCGGTCCGGACGCATTATTTCCCTGGTTCTTAATGATATTACGGCCTTGAACACCGCTCTCGTGGGTGTATTGGACAAGCTGTTTATCGAACCGATCCGGCTGGTTGTTTTTATCGCCACGCTTTTTATTTTAAGCACGAAATTGACAATTGCCGTTTTTGCGATTTATCCTATCCTCGGTTATTTAATAAATGAAGTGGGAAAGACCGTAAGGCGGCGCAGCAGGCGCATGTATGAACAAATGGAAGGCCTTACGTCGGTTTTGCAGGAAACGATGAGTTGCATACGGGCCGTGAAGATGTTCAATATGAGCGGCTTTGAAATGGAGAAATTCAAGAAGGAAAATGATAGACTTCTTCGCAGTAACTATCGTCAGGCCGCGTCCATGGCGATTTCCAGCCCTTTATCGGAATCGCTGGGCGTTTTAGTAACCGTCGTTCTTTTGTGGGTCGTCGGCAGAGACGTTCTTTCCGGACGGGGACTGGGCGCCGAAGATTTTGTGCGGTTCTTGGCGTTTCTATTCATGGCCTTTCAGCCGTTTAAATCCTTGAGCGTCGTTTACAATACGCTTCAAAACGGTCTTGCGGCGGCCCAGAGGGTGTTCACGCTTATTGATACGAAGCCCGAAGCTATTGGAAAATTCCAGCCTGAAAAGGCTCCAAAATTCGAGGACGAAATACGGTTTTCCAACGTACGTTTTACGTATCCCGAGTGCAGCGAGGAAGTCATAAAAGATGTTTCCTTTTCGGTTAAAAAAAAGCAAATCGTTGCGCTCGTGGGGTCAAGCGGCAGCGGCAAGAGCACGATACTTGACCTGGTCCCCCGCTTTTATGAAATATCATCCGGCTCAATTACCATAGATGGGCGGAATATAATGGATTGCGATCTTGTAGGGTTGCGCCATTTGTTTGGAATTGTGGCGCAGGAGACGGTTCTTTTTAACGACACGGTTTACAATAATATCGCCTATGGCATGATGGATGCAAGCGAATCAAAGGTAATCGAGGCCGCCAGGGCCGCCAATGCATGGGAATTCATCGAGCGATTGCCGCTAGGCCTGAAAACGATAATCGGGGAGCGGGGGGTCATGCTGTCGGGCGGGCAGCGGCAGAGGCTGTCAATCGCGCGCGCGATCCTTAAAAACCCGGCGATTTTAATACTCGACGAGGCAACCTCCGCGCTGGACACGGAATCCGAGCGACTGGTGCAGAGCGCCATCAACACGCTTATGGAAAACCGGACGGCGCTCGTCGTGGCCCACCGGCTTTCAACGATAGCGCATTCGGACCTTATTTTGGTCCTGGAAAATGGACAGATTACCGAACAGGGAACTCATGCCGGGCTGCTTCGGCGCAATGGCCGGTATAAATATTTTTATGATATTCAATTCGCGTCGAAGGCCGTGGAACAAAACTAGCGGCTCCCCATTTTCTTCCGCAGAAATCACGTATGTCCAAAATGTTGCGGGCACATTGCTTAAAGAAAAAACTGGCGTTTTCACATGTCATGGAAGTTGGAGTTTATTATCCGGAAACTTCGAACATCCTCAGTTTTATTAATGATGGCGTCTGGGCGTCGCTGGTTGAGCCGGACCCCTTGTGCGTGGAAAAGATCCGAAAATATTTTCTCGATAAAGAAAACGTTGAGGTCATTCCTTTCGCGGTTTGGGAAAAAGAAGAAGACATAGAAATGTTCCGGGCCAATGCATCGACATTTATCGGGAGCATCGCCGGAAGCCCCGCCGTTGTCAACGAT
>JBAVGL010000065.1:0-2317 GCA_049684795.1 Chitinivibrionales bacterium
GCAGGCAGCAGGTAAGTCTCTTTAAGTTTTCGACCGACAATAAAGTATCGTCCAAAAACTAAAAGAGACTAATAAAATACATGGCATCCCTGGGTGATGGAACAAACTTTTATGAAACTTCCTCTGGGCCGCGACGCGCGCAACCAACTTCTCATTCTCCTGTCGGGAATATTTTTTTTTGTGCCGTTCCTCGGAAACGTGCATCTTTTTGACTGGGATGAGATCAATTTTGCCGAGGCCAGCCGTGAAATGATGGTCTCGGGCAATTACCTGCAGGTCCAGATAGATTACAAGCCCTTTTGGGAAAAACCGCCGCTTTTTTTCTGGCTCCAGACATTGTTCATGCATGTATTCGGCATTAATGAATTCAGCGCTCGATTGATAAATGCGGTCTGCGGCATACTCACGCTTCTTATCGTGTACCGGATAGGTCGAACGCTCTTCGATGCGACAATGGGCCTGCTGTGGGCGCTGGCATTTCTCGGATCGTTTTTGCCGCATTTCTTTTTTAAATCCGGTATAATCGACCCGGTTTTCAACCTGTTTATTTTTTCAGGCGTCTATTTTCTCGCCTGCGCGTTACAAGCGACCGAAAGCAAAAAAAGACTGATGCGCTCTTTGCTTTCGGGCGTATGCATAGGCCTTGCGGTGCTTGCCAAAGGTCCCGTTGCGTTCTTAATTTTAGCGCTCTGCGCATGCGGCTATATGGCCTGCACGCGATGCAAGACGCGGATGTTCTTAAGGGAAATCCTTGTGCTGCTTGGCGCGGTAAGCGTGGTGTCGGGTTTATGGTACGGCCCGGAAACCTTGCGGCACGGACCGTGGTTCATCACCGAATTCGTCAAATATCAAATCAGGCTTCTTACCACGGGCGATGCCGGACACGGCAGGCCGATCTATTTTCATTTTGTCATTCTGCTGTTCGGATGCTTCCCGGCGTCGTTTCTGGCGATCAGGTCCTTTTTCAACGCCAATATCGGCGCCATGCGGCAGCGGGACTTCACCCGATGGATGATCGTCCTGTTCTGGGTCGTGCTTATTTTATTTTCTATTGTAAAGACAAAAACGGTCCTGTATTCTTCGCTGTGCTATTTTCCCATAACGTATCTGGCGGCTTTTCACATGCATTCGGTTATTAAGGGAAAACTCGGATGGAACAAAGCGCAAACCTATGCCCTGGCCGCGTTCGGATGCCTGGTTGCCCTGATTATTGCCGCCTTTCCCGTTGCGATGATGCATAAAGAAATGATTACGCCCCTCATTAAAGACACGTTTGCGGTTGCCTGTTTGCAAAGGCCCGTTCATTGGTCGTACGGCGAGGTTTTGATCGGCGCGGCATACGGGGCGGCGCTCGCCATGAGCATGGGTCTGCTTTTCAGGAAAAAATTTACGGCGTCATTCGCCGCGATATTCCTTTCGTCCGCGCTGTGCCTGCAACTGTTCATGCTCGACATGGCGCCGAAAATGGAGGCCATCGCGGGAGGCGGGCCCATTGAATTTTACAAAAGCCTGAAAGGCGAGGATTGCTACGCGCACTCGTTGTTTCGCAGCTACGCGGACCTGTTTTATTCCCAGAAAATGCCGGGCGGTAACCCAAGGGGCGGCGATTCCGATTGGCTGCTTAACGGCCCCATTGACAAGCCCGCCTATGTAGTTTGCCGTATCGACAAGGCGCATGATTACCGGGGAAAGTATGGTTTGCATGAGATCAAGGATGAATACGGGTTTGTATATTTCTGGCGCGATGCGGTGAAAAAATAGAACTGTTGCGCCCCCGTAGGGGTATTTTTACCTCATCCCCGGCCCTTCTCCTTAGTAAGGAGAAGGGTGCTCGAAGAGCGGGTTGAGGTTCCGGAATTTAGGGGGTGAAAGTATCAAGGATTTCCGCGAGGCGAATACATCGATAATTTGACCAAGCCCATTTTTTGCAGCGCATACCCAATCGAAACATTGAGCACGCCGAGCCCGTAGCGCAGGCTGCGCTGGAAATTAATTGATGATGCTTCTTCAAAATATTTCGTGGGGCAGGTGATTTCGGCGATCTGAAACCCGGCATACAATATCTGCGAAAGCATTTGATTATCAAATACGAAATCGTTGGAATTTACCATATAGTTGATCGCGCCGAGCACCTCGCGCGAAAAGGCGCGATAGCCCGTATGGTATTCCGAAAGCTTTTGACGCATGAGCAGGTTCTGCGCAAGGGTCAAAAAACGATTGGCCAGGTATTTGTAAACCGGCATTCCGCCGGCAAGCGCGCCCTTGCCCAATATGCGCGAGCCCAGGACAACCGGGTAAACGTCAAAGGCGATGATAT
>JBAVGL010000066.1:0-9492 GCA_049684795.1 Chitinivibrionales bacterium
TATCTATTGCATATGGTTATACGATAGGCAACTTAGGTTTCTTGGCTAATTTGCATTTCAATTGCAAATTAGCCGAACATGGGGTATATTTATGGCATGATACCGAGGGCATGCACCCGCTACCTAAGAAAACTCGCCCAAAATTATCCGGTCATTACCATCACCGGGCCGAGGCAATCGGGAAAGACCACGCTTGCCAAGGCGGTTTTTTTGGACAAGCCGTATGCTTCACTCGAAAATCTTGATACGCTCGATTTCGCGGAACGCGATACACGGGGATTTTTGGCCCACTATAAAAATGGCGCCATATTCGACGAGGCGCAGCGCTGCCCCGCGCTCTTTTCTTACCTACAACAAATTGTCGACGAAGGGCCAAAGCACTGCCGGTTTGTGCTTACAGGGTCCCAGCAATTTGGCCTGCGTTCGCGCATAACGCAATCCTTGGCCGGGCGAAGCGCCAATTGCGTTCTCTTGCCCTTTACCTATAAGGAAATCTTCGGCGGGACCGGCGGTGCAAAGCCCGACATGGAAACGGTCCTTTTCAACGGATTGTACCCTCCGGTACACGATAGGAACCTTGACCCATCTACATGGTACGCCAATTACGTGGAGAATTATGTCGAGCGGGATGTTCGTCGATTAATCAACATTCACGAGCTGAGGACGTTCCAGTTGTTCCTGAAAATGTGCGCTTCCCGGTGCGGTCAATTGCTGAATATTTCGGGCCTTGCTTCGGACTGTGGTATTTCAGTCAATACGGCCAAAGGTTGGATTTCGGTCCTTGAGGCCAGTTACATTGTTTTTTTGCTCCAGCCTTATTTTGGGAATTTCGGGAAAAGGCTCATCAAGACGCCGAAGCTTTATTTCTACGACACGGGGATTTTATCGTACCTGCTGTCAATACACAACGTGGAAACAATGGCGACCCATTCAATGCGAGGACCGATATTTGAATCCTTTGTAGTGTCTGAAATAAAAAAACACGTTTTCAATAATGGGAATATCGATACGCTCTATTTCTGGCGCGACAAGGCGGGCCTTGAAATCGATTTGGTCATGGAAGCGGGCGAAATCCTCGAATCCGCAGAAATAAAATCCGGCAAAACCATTTCAACCGATTTTTTTGACGGTTTACTGAAATGGAAGGCTATCGCGGGCAAAAAAGCCGGGCCGCTTACTTTAATATTCGGCGGCGAACTTGCCCAGAAACGTTCCGACGTTCACGTCATTTCATGGCGATACGCGGAATCCGCGTTTGCATCATAAAGCAATTCCCAATCGGCAACCGTGAAACAAGTATTTTAAATCAATGGACCGCGCCACCCACGACAAAATCCTGCGTTTTCTTGACGAACATGGCGTAACCGACAAAGACGCCTCCGCCCCTTCCCAGCCGAAAAAACACAACAGCGGGATCAAAAAAATCGGTAAAAAAGGCCTGCGCAAAACCATTGATTTGCATGGCATGGTTTCCGAGGCCGCCGAAAGGGAGCTTGTCCGGGCGATGGAGGAATGCCGTAAAAAAGGCATTAAAGAACTATTGATAATTCATGGATGGGGCCAGCATTCAAACCCGTCGGAAGGCGGAGTGCTCAAGAAACTCGTGCGTGAATGTCTGGAATACAGATATGAGATGGCAGTGCGCGGTTTCAAGACCGCGTTACCCAAGGACGGCGGGGAAGGGGCCACGCTGGTTACGCTTAAACAAATTTACTAGGGGCTAGTCGGTGATGTCGAGGACACTGGGTCCGAGTTGGATTGAGTGGCGGAAACCGCATATACCCCGGCAAAAAATGTGTAAGAATACAGCAATAAAACCTTTGTATTGTTTTTTTCAAAAGTCAATTGACCGCCCGCCGCATCGCCGCTAATAGTGGCGGAAGTTGCATTTGCGGGAATTGTATATGTCGTGCTGTAAATATACGAGCCATTGGGGATATCGGTATATGATTTTGTGCTGTCGGATGGAACGGTAATCACGGTTCCGAGGAAATTAACTTGAATAGGCTCCAGAGCCTGGTTCTGGATAAATAATTTATTGTCATTGGAGCATCCCCACAGGGACATAAGCATTGCAAACGCTAATACTATTTTCTTCATATCGGCCTCCAATTTTCCGAACCGCTCACTGAGCGAAGCCGAAGTGAGCATTTGCACGGAAGGGTTCCCTTCGGCTTCGCTCAGGGAACGCTCGTAATTATAATATATATATTACAATAGTTTAGGGGTTTTGTTAAGCATTTTTTACTCCAGCCAATCCTGCCCCTTGCTGTTGACGATCCGCTGGTCCGCCGTGCCGTCGGCGTTCACCCAGAAAATTTTTTTGTCGCCGTTTTTATATTCTCTGGTGTAAATTATTTTCCAGGCATTTTTGTAGGCAATGGTTTGAGGGTGCGTTTCGCCGTAGTTTTTCGTGGAATCGCGGGCGATAAGGACAGCCGCAGCATTGGTAACGACATTGAGCGTGTAAAGGGCGCACAAAGTGTCGCCGGCGCCGTAGACGATGGTTTTTGAGTCGTCCAGCCAGCAATAGTCCTTTACTTTTGACCGGTAGGTGATTTGCGACGCTTTGCCTTCCGCGCAATCGTACAGCCACAGGTCATAGGAGCCGCCGAAGCTGGTTTTGTTTGAAAGGAACGCGCAATAGTTTCCCGACGGGCTGAACCCCGGCATGGCGTTGTCGCCGTTTCCTTCGGTGATGCAGATGGGTTTCTGGCCGATGGAGTCGGTGAGGAAAAGCTGGCTTTTTCCATTGCCGTTTGAGCAAAAGACCATGTACTTGCCGTCGGGCGAGAAACCCATGCGCCCCTCGGAGGAGTTTTTCCATGCAATGACGGGACTAACGGCGGAACCTTCGGACATGGTCCGGTAAATATAGTCGGAGGCGGAATCGGTATGGCCGGCAAAGTACAGCCACTTTCCGTCCGGGGAAAAACACGCCTCCGTGGCGCAGCCATTAAAGGGAACGGCGCGCTTGTTGACGCCGCTTATGTCCATGATGCGCAGCGCCGGGCAAGAGGTATCGGCGTTTTTTTCGAAATACGCTATTTTCCCTCCCTGAAAACTTACCACGGGCCCCACGCAGGCAGCCTTTCCTGTGGTAAGCTGAAATTCCGTCTGTTTATCGATTATTTTAAGGAAAATCCCGGTCGTGGCGTCGCGATTTGACAAGAAGGGAAAAACGCCGTCGAGGCTGCCTTTTTTCAGGATGCTTGCCGAAGCCATATATTCCCGGACATCGATATCGGCGATTATGGAGCGCAGCTTGTTTTCGACAGCGGGGTCGGGGGGAATTTCGCCGGTGAGCGGGATGTAATGATTATCGCAGGAAACCAGCTTCCTGTCGCCGTTGAACCGCAGCACCAGCCTTCCCACCGCGCAACCCAGGTCGCCGGGAGAAAGCACCAGCGCGCCGCCTATTTTCATCGGGGCCTCGTATTTTTGCCTGATATTCCCGCACAGGATTATGTCGATCATCGGCAGGGAGCGCGCAAGCGATGAAATATTTTCCCAGGAATCATTGACAATGAGGACCCGCATGGTGGCGCTTTTAGCGGCGCTTTTCATAAGGGCCGAGGCAATCGCATCCATGGGCGGTTCCAGGTTTTCCCGGTCTTCCTTGCGGGCCGGCATTGTCGGGCCGACGACCGCGATGATGAAGAAGGAATACGGCCCGACATTCAGCACTTTCTTGGTGATGACGTCGGTTGCGTAGGCGCCCGGGATATTGCTGCATAAATATTGCGTCCTTGATTTTTTGTCTTTTGTGAAAATGTTCGACAGGCCGAAATCCATTTCGCCTTTTCCGATGGTCGTCGCGTCGTAGGCGAGGTCGTCAAAATATTCGTCCGCGAGTTTTGCTTTGTCCTTGTGCGAGTTTTGCGTAATGCAGTTCCCCGCGTCAATGACCAGCGCCAAGGGAAACTGCGCGCGCAGCTGCCGTATGACCGTCGCCTGCCGGGCCAGTCCGCCCATGGTTCCTTCCGGCAATGCTATCGGAACAAATTGGCCTTTGGTGTTTCCGGTGTAAATCACCGCCATTTCCAGACCGTTTTCCCTCCGCTGAATGGCGTAAATGGTTGAAATGAGCGTATGTGCCTTCCAGAAATTCGGGTCCAGATCCAGTGTTTTCTTTGCAAAACGTAAACTTTGGCCGAAGTTCCCGCTGGCATAAAATTGTTCGGCGATTCGATAATAGTCGGCGGGCTTTTTGGGGACCATCTCCCTGAGCTGCATTTTTATCGATGCGCTCCAGACCGAACCGAAATCCTGGGATTGGTCCCGCCAGCCGAAATCAAAACCGTAGTTTTGCTGTTCCAGGCCCACGCCCGTGCTCAGTCCGGCGGCGCCCGGCCCGGTCCCCACGGAATAGTCATATCCCGTCCGGACTATGAGGAATTTAAACAGCGTCGCCTGCAGTCCCGCGCCTACAAGGAGCGGTTCGTCCGCTATTTTTTTCAGGCCGATCCCGATTTTGGGATCAATGGTGGCGCTTAATTCCTCGTGAAAGGCAAGCGGGCTGATCGAAACGGCGCATCCCGCCTGAAGGGGAAGCGGCTCCGGAATATTTGAGGTGTAAGATAAGCCGGGGCTGATATTGCCCGCGTACGCATGCGCGCGCAGCCACAGGGTCGGCATGAAGGTCACATCGCCATTTCCGCTTACGGTTCTTCCCACGACGTCGTCAAGCCTGCTTTCCACGTACGAAACCGCGATGCCGCCCGAAAGCGTCTTGTCAAGAAAGCTCCTGGCAAATGAAAGCCCTATGGAATAATCGACCAGGGACGGATTGGAAACGTTCTGGTCGATGTCGCGCGCGTTGTCAAATGAACCAGGGGTGAAAACCTGCGAAAAAACCCCGGCGGTCCCGACATCCTCAAATGGAAAACATGCGGCGACGAATTCTTTGCGCAGGCCCAGCAGCCATTCGAGGTGGGTCACGGCGAATTTCTGCCGGTCGAACAGAGCGGTATTCGAGGTGAAAAAGCAGGCGTCGGTCGCGTCCATCGCGCCGCACGATGCAGCGCTGCTCCCGCCAAGCTCGGCTGCGCTTGAGGGCAGCGAGAGAAAATCGGCGACCGTGTGTCCTGAGTTTTCTCCCTTGATGTCTTGGAACCACGAGGAATAGTCGGCGCTACCCGCGAACAAAATATTGGGGTTCAGGCATACGAAGAAAACGAATAAGCATATAGGTTTCATCGTGCGCACGGGCTGATTCTATGCGGTGAATGTGTAACTCCTTAATAATTATATCGGTATTACGGCCTAAAATCATCACAAAATTGGAAATGACCGGCGGCGCGGGGAGGGGAGGCTAGTGCGGGGATTTGTAAAATACGCGGCCATTGACCTCTTCACGAAGCAGCTTTCCCTCGTCGACAAAGCGAAGCAGCAGGGCCGCGGCGTCATTAATGGTTGCATTGAGCCGCAGGGCAGCTTCTTCTATTGTCAAAGGTCTCCGGCGGATCGTGGAAAGCAGCGTGTCCGGAACATCGCCGGTAACGGCGACTGGGGCGGCGCTGGCGGCGTTGCGAGAAATGATTTCCACCGGCAGCGGCAGAAGGAAGGTCGCAATTTCTCGAAGGCGTTCGGGCGAAACCGGTTCCACGAACCCGCAGGTGCCCGGACGATCAAGAGAATTCAACTGTACCCTGGTGGGGCGGACGCGCTCCAGGATCTTTTTAAGCAGGAGCTGTTCTTCGGGGGTGTCATTAATTAACGGAACAATAAAAACTTCAAGCAGGAGAATCCCCATATACTGCCGCGAGAACGCAGCGAGACCTTCTAATATTTCATCAAGATGCAGGTCGGTATGAGGGCGATTGACGGCCCGGAACGCCTTTTCCGAAACCGCGTCCATTGACGGAAGGACGCAGTCAAAAGGCATGATCGCCTCGCGCACTTCCGGCACGGAAAGCAGCGTTCCGTTGGTGAGCAACGCGGTTTTATACGCGGGGAATTCTTTTTTTATTGTCCGGACGATGCCTCCGATGGCGCTGTTGAGCGTGGGCTCGCCGCTGCCGCCGAAAGTGATATAATCCAGCCGTGGCCCGTTTTTCAAATAATCGCGCAGTTCAATGAGGATTTCAGAAGCGGAAACATACTCCCTGCGGTCGTTAGTGAGGAGGGTAGTGGCCCCGCATTCGCAATAAATACAATCGAGATTGCACGTTTTTGCCTTAATGCAATCGACGCCGAGCGATGTTCCCAATCGTCTGGATGGCACCGGGCCAAAGAGATATTTGTATTTCACGATAAAAGCTAAAAAAAACTTCTTCCTCACCAAAACCGGGAGAATCCTGGTTTCCTATTATTTTCCCGGAAAAATAGTTCCGTTCGTCTTGACCTCCGGCGCGTCGGGATGATTTGTTTTAAAAATGAATTCACCGGTTTTCATGACCGTATCGCCATAGCTGAGCGACATTTTAATAGTATAGACATGATCGGGCTTCTGCATCACCGTATCTTTGACCAATGAAAAATTTATGGGAATGGGAAGGTCCTTCTGCCACGCGGGCAATTTGCTGGAAGGCGCCTGGATGTCTTTAAAGGCGATTTCTTCTATCGCAAGATTAGCCCTTTCGCTGGTCATGGTGATTATTGACTCATATTTTCCATTTTTATCTTTATTGAATTGAATGAACTCCGGGGAAATCGCGACGGCTTCCTTTATGGTCCCTTTCATGGAAATCTGCAACGTCGGTGAATTCTTTGCGTTTGAAGTAATAGTCGCCGACTTTGAGAAAGTACCTCCGTGCAAACTGCCCGTATTGACTTCTTCGGTTACAGTCCCTACCCGACCGGGAGGGATGATCGAGTCAAACCCGACCACGGTGCATCCTCAACCAGGCTTGACTTGTTTGATGACCAGCACGCTGTCGCCGGTATTTTTAATTTTAAACGCGTGCTTGGCCGACGTGGTTTTTCCCGCGTGGACGATCCCCAGATCGAAGTTCGCGGAATCCACCGAAATCAGCGGAGATGAGAACGATGCAACGCTGCCTGCCATTACTGAAAGAAGCATCCCGGCCAGGCGGTTATTTTTGAACATGTTTTTCATCATTGAAGCTCCTTTAAAAGAAAACGACGTGGGAAACGGTTTTTGGCGATAGTACATTCTAACCTGCCTAAGGGCAGATAAGTGTCTGTATGCAGGACTTATCTACGCAAAAAGCGCGGCGGATAAGTCAGCTACAGACACTAAATATACTACAATTTATGGCGTGGAAGTGCGAGATCATCTATTTTTATTTGATGGTTCAAATAAATTTATCTACTATTACGGAGCACCTTGAAGGTTTTGAAGAAACCATCGTTTTCAAACTTATAGACCGCGCTCAGTACAAAATGAATTCGATTGTTTACGAACATGGAAAGAGCGGATTTAATGGGGCGGGAAACAAGAGCCTCTTTGAATTGCGGCTTCGCCGCCAGGAGCGCATGGACGCCCAATTCGGAAGATTCTGCGTGCCCGAGGAAAGGGCCTTTACAAAACATTTGCCCAAGCCGCGCCGGAAAGTGGATTTGCCGGACACGGGGCTGTTTTGCGAAGATTTCAATGTTGTAAACCTGACCGAAGACATTCTGAAAGCCTATCAAGAGCTGCTGCCGCGCCTGTGCGTTAAAGGGGCCGACGGACATTTCGGGTCGAGTGTCGAGCACGATGTTTACGCGCTGCAGGCCATTTCCCGGCGTGTCCATTATGGCGCGTTGTACATTGCGGAATGCAAATACAGGAGCGGTCCCGATATATACCGCGCAATAATTGAGGCCGGAGACACACACGCGCTCCAGTCGCTTCTCACAAGAAAAGATGTTGAGGAAGCCATTATTACACGGGTACGCAAAAAGATGGCCTCCGCGCAGGCCCGGATCAACGATCGGGTCCGCAATTTCATCGACCCGGATATTATGGTCCGGTTTTACCGGGACCGTATTATTCCGCTCACCAAAAAAGGCGAAGTGACCTATTTGCTGAACAGAAAAAAATGATATGCCGTTTTCCCCTACCACCATCGCCATCCACGGCGTCGGATTGCTTGGCGGATCCATCGGTGCGGGCCTGAAAGCCTCCGGATATTCCGGACGCATAATCGGTCTGTCTTCCCAGGCCGGCATTCAAAAGGCGCTTTCTTTAGGTTGTATCGATGAAGGACATCCCTACGAGGCGCTTAAAAATGTAATTGCGGAGGCCGATTGCCTTTTTCTTTGCTCTCCTATCCGGACAATTATTCAGACAATCGAAACACTCGGGACCATGCCGCTGCCCCGCGGCCTTATTATTACCGATGTAGGGAGCACAAAAAGTGAAATAGAGGCCGCCACGCGGAAGGCGTTGCCGTCATCGGTTCATTTTATCGGCGGTCATCCCATGGCGGGCTCGGAAAAAGGCGGGGTATCGGCCTCCGATCCGTTTTTATTTCAGAATGCCATGTATATATTGACCCCCTCCAAAAATGTTCCATCGGGGCTGGTCGCCGATTTTGCTTTGTTTCTTGAGCGTCTCCTCGGGTGCAAACACCTCGTTCTTGATTGCGAGGCGCACGACCGGGTCGTCGCGGCGGTCAGCCATGTGCCGCACCTTCTCGCTGTCGCTCTTGTCAATCTGGCGCAGAAGGCCGACAACGCCATGCCGGGGACCTTGAAACTCGCCGCGGGGGGCTTTCGCGATATGACCAGGATAGCCTCCGCGCCGTATGCGCTCTGGAACGATATTTTATCCACAAATAAACGCTCGATCCGGCCTCTCCTCGAAGAATTCAGGGGCATCCTTGCTGACATTGAAACGGGACTCATGGCCGATACGCTGGGACCGATATTCGAAAATGCCGCCCGTACCCGCTGTGGAATTCCCCAGGGCAACAAGGGATTTATCACGGAGCCCAACGACATTCTGATCGTCGCAAAGGACCAGCCCGGCATCATCGCGGAACTTTCAACGGCGCTGGCCCGCGAGCATATCAACATTAAGGACATCGAGGTGCTTAAGGTCCGTGAAGGGGAAGCGGGAACTATCCGGCTGGCCTTCGAATCGCGGACAATCGCCCGGAAAGCGGTTTCGATACTTACGGGCCTTGGCTTCGTTGCGAGAGAAAGGAATTGAAACATTGTGATTGAGATGCATGCCGCAAAGGAAATCAAGGGGACCGTCGTGGCGCCGCCGAGTTCGGACCTGTTTTTCTTATCACTATCAATGGCGCTGGTCACCGGATGCGCAACCCGCGTTTCCCCGTTTCGCCCAACGCCGCGCACCCTCGGCTGGATCGAGGCCTTTAATACGGAGGCCGCCATTACAGTCGAACAGGATTCGTGCTTTATCAGCCCCGGAGAAGCGGGCGGCGCCCATCAGGCGCTCAGGCTTCCATACGCCGACATCCCTTACCGGGATTTCATCGTGTTTATGCTTTTAGGGCATTGCAACGCCCTCATTATCGATCGGCTTCCACCCCAACGTTTTCAGCACTGGGTCAAGGTCGCGTCCAGGGCGGGCTG
>JBAVGL010000067.1:0-17963 GCA_049684795.1 Chitinivibrionales bacterium
CCCTCGCCGACAAAGATCTTATACGACGCGACAGGATGGGGCGGAAAACCCAATCGCGCAAGCGCGCGGTTCATGGACGCGCCAAGGTCTTCGAGGGTGTTGAGCAAGGTCCCGTCCAGATCAAAAAGAACGGCTTCATAGTTCATGGGGCCGCGCGCATTCTCCCGATTTCGTCTTTAATGGTTGCCAGGCTTTCTCCGCTGAAGCCGAAGGCGATTGCCCCGATGACAAGCTGGGGAATGGAAATCAAGACGAACACGAGTATTGAAAACCCCGTTGCGTCGGTTTTGTCGACTCCGAAACCCATGAGCGCCAGCACGCATAGGAACTGGAACGCGCCGACGTTCGAAGGCGCGTTGGGAATAATCACTCCCACAAAGATAAAAAGAAGCACCGCGGCGGAAACAAGATATGACAGCGGCAGTCCATAGGCATGCAGGATTATCCAGAACGCGGTAACATGGAAAAGCGTGTCCAATGCGGACAGGCAAAACGACACAAAAAACAGGCGTGACCTGCTGATGATTTTCAGGCTCTTGCGGATCTTCAGTAAAAAAGCCACGCCCTGGCGCAATGCTTTCCATAGCAGGCCTTCTTTTGCGGACGGCTTTGCGTCGGCCCCTTTGTCCTTATGGAAAATAACCACGACAAAAGCCATGGATGCCAGCACAATGACCATACCCAGTATCCGCGCGGCGCCCAGAATCTCCCTGGGCAAGGGCGTAAAAACGGCGACGAGGCCTATGCCGAGCGCCAACCAGACGCCGTCAAAAAGATACTCGACAATAAGCGACGAG
The DNA here is from genome assembly GCA_049684795.1 of Chitinivibrionales bacterium. Lineage (GTDB taxonomy): Bacteria > Fibrobacterota > Chitinivibrionia > Chitinivibrionales > FEN-1185 > JBAVGL01. Next base: position 798 of record JBAVGL010000067.1, read on the forward strand.
AGCACCGAAGAAAAGCGCGCCGCCGCCTGGCGCGAAACGATATACGCGCGCGTAAATTCACCGATGCGAAAAGGAAACAGCATGTTCAAAAAAACCCCGGCATATAGCGCCCGAAACGCCGAAAAAACCGGGATGCGGCACACGGGCGTAAGCAATAACTTCCAGCGAACGCTTTGCGTGGCATATCTTCCCACATCGACAAACATGCCGAAAATGGCCAGGGCCCAGTTTATGGAAGCAAAATCCCTGCAAAGGACGTCGGTCCTGATCCCGTGAAAAACCCAGGCAAGGGCGCAACCAGCCGCCACATACCCGGCCAAGGTGGCCCATGGAGGTTTCCGGCGTTTTTTCTGAAGCGAACGTACTTTCACGGGATGTCGCTGATCATGAAGCGGTCTAAGGCCTTTGAGGCCTGGAGGCAAAAGTTCAGGAATATTTCTTTGTCTTTGTTTGAAAAACTGCGCGTGGCATACAAATCAATCGATTTCTTGTCGTAAAGGGAAAGAGTGCCCAAAATCCTGCCGTTGCGCTCAAGATACATGCACAACACGGACTGGGTCTCAACATCGCCGGTTGCATAGGGCGATTTTTCGAGGTCTTTAATGAGCGTGGTATTTTTGCCGGTGACCACGTCGTTGCTGATTTTTCCATCGAGCGCCTCCAGCTTTTTGAGGAACTCAAAGCTTTTAAGCGAGAATGAATCAAGCACGTCGAGCGTTCCCGTTCGCTGGTTGCATATCCGCAGAATGGAGCTTTCGGCCTCCATGATCATGCACACATTGGAAATGATGATATTGGAAAGGTCGTTGATCGTGCGGGCAGTGGCGAGGTCGAACGACACTTCTGAAATGGCGGAAAATTTTATCGACTGGCCCCTGATGGATTCCATTTCAAGGCTTTTGGCGAGTTCCACGCCGACCATTTCGGAGATCTTCTCGAGCAGGGCGATCTCCTCTTTCATGTCGTCCTTGGATGATATGAGGTGCAGAAAAAGCAGGCCGTGCATTTCACCGTTTACCATTACCGGCGTTGCGATATACCATTTTTTATTATAACCGTCCTTTTCGGGAACGCTTTGAAAGACCGTGTCCTGGGTGACCACCACCTGTTTTGAAAAGTAGTCGTTGAGCTTGAGCCGTTTGCCTTTGATCAATTTAATATTGAACGATGAGGACGCCTTTGCCAGAAACACCTTTTTGTCATTAAGATATTCATAGTAGTTGCAGATTTCGCCCCGGAACGCATTGACCATTTTAAGCAGCAGAAGGTTAATCCGCTCGCTTACGGAATATTTGAGCGTGATGATGTCGCGGGCGTTATTGAGCAGGGAGAGCGAAAACGTGGAAGCGGTGTTGTGCTCATACTCTTTTGAGGTCTTGATGATGTCCGCCGTAAAATCGGCCAGCTTCTTTACATAGAGTAGATCTTCCTGCCCGAATTCCCGCGCCGGGGTTTTGCTGTTGATGCTCAGCACGCCCACAATTTCCCGTCCGATGATCAGCGGCGCGCAGATCGAGGAGACCAGGTCTTTGCGTTCGAAGTCCGCCGCGTAGCGTTCCCTGTCGGCCGCGCCCTTGATAAGCAGCGGTTCCCCCGTTTTTGCCACGGTTCCGGCAATGCCCTTGCCCACTTTCTGGACCGTTGAGGCCACGATGCCGGTGTCCAGGCCTTCGGCTATTTCAATTTTAAGGGTGCGCTTTGCCGCATCCAAAAGCATGATGGACCCGGAATCGGCCTGGGAAGAACGGATGGCCACGCTGAGCACCAGCCGCATCAACTCTTCCTTGTTTTTAGACAGGTAAATCGCTTCCCTGATTTCGTGAAGACTGTTGAGGAGCTTGTTTTTGTCTTCGCTGGTATTGGAGGCCAGAATCTCCGGCGTGCCGGTGCTGAAGAGTATGCGGCCGGAGAGGCCGCTTATAATGTCAACATGTTCCAGATTAATCTGTTTGAGTTTCTGATACACCGACACGTTGTTGGTGGTATTGATGATGATGTCCAGTTGCGGATATTTTTTCAGGTCGTTTAAGTCCCCGGTTTCATCGTTGATGATGCATATGACCTTGGCCGATTGCGTTTCAATGAGTTCGGAAAGCACTGCGGCGCTTTCACGGTTCATGCCGACAATGGCGATATTCTGGTGTTTTGATTTCAGGTGCATAGCAAAGAATTAATATAAATAAATTAAAAATATCAATTGCATTTTATTTAAATAATACCATTCCATCCCTGACAAATTCAAGCAGGGGCAATGGCCGCACGGGGGGAAATCATAATTGCATCAAAAAATCAACCAATAGCCGCACCCCGAACCCCGTTGCAAACTGGGGTATTTCGCCCTCCGCGGACTCCTCATTGAAGGCCGTTCCCGCAATATCAATGTGCGCCCACGGGGTGTCGCCCGCGAATTCTTTAATGAACGCCGCGCCGGTAATGGAGCTTGCCCAGCCTTTCTTTTTCTTGGACGTGTTGCGCAGGTCCGCCCAGTCGCTTTTCATGGATTCGGTAAATTCCTCATACAGAGGAAATGCCCATAAACGCTCGTTGGTACGCTCCCCGGCCGCAAAAAGCAGTTCCGCCAGTCTCTTGTCATTTGAAAACAATCCGGCGACCGTGGTGCCGAGCGCCGTGATAATGCCGCCGGTAAGGGTAGCCAGGTCGATGATGCGGACGGGTTTGTAGACCTCCCTGCAATATGAAATGGCATCGGCAAGGACCAGGCGGCCTTCGGCGTCGGTGCTGTTGATTTCCACGGTTTTTTTATTGTATGCCGTGTAAACATCGCCGGGAAAATACGCGTCCCGGCCTATCGCGTTATGCGCCAGGCTGCATACGCCGACCAGGTTTATCTTCGGCTTGAACGCCGATAACGCCCTCATTGCGCCCAATACCGCGGCCGCGCCGGCCATGTCACAGCGCATGGTTTCTATGGAGCCGGTGGGCTTGAGGTTCTGTCCTCCGGAATCAAAGGTTATGCCTTTGCCGATAATGGCCGTGATGTCCTTTGATGCAGGCTTGCCCCGGTATTCGACCATGACCAGGCGGGGCGGAAATCCGGAGCCCTGGCCGACGGCCTTGAGCAGGCCCATGCCTTTTTTGTCAATGTCTTTTTCCGTCAGAACGGCGCATTTCATGCGCAATTTCTTCGCCAGGGCACGGGCCTCTTTCGCGAAGGCCTCGGGAAAAACCACATGGGCGTTTTCATTGACCAGGTCCCGGGCAAAATTGACGCTTTCACATACAGCGGCCACCTGGCGCGCCTCGGAAAGCGTGGCGTGTTCGCTGACGAGCTCAATCGAAGCAAGGACCGCGCCTTTGTCGCTTTTGTATTTTGCGAATTTATACGCTCCCAGAAGAGCGCCTTCCAGCGCCGCGCGCCACGGAAAGCCGGGGCCTAGGCCGGTAAGGTCGATCGACACATGGGCGCGCTTGATTTCCAAAACCTTTTGAACGCCTCTGGCCGCGGCGGTGCGGACAACGCGGCCGGTACCGTCGGATGTTTTTCCGATACCGCAATACGCAAGGGCCATGGCGCCATCATAGCGGACGCTTATGTCGTTTTTTTCGCCTTCAAAATCAGGTATGGACGGTTTGGCGTTTTTTGCCCGGAAAAGCAGGCGCGTTGACAAATGTGCTTTTTTTGAGATTCTTAGTTTCATTAAACTTTCCTTTATGGTTACGTTTTTACGCGGATAAACAGAAAAGTAAAATAAAATATTGCATAAGGCAACATAGTATTTTAAAAAATGTAACTTCGCATGTTCCCTGAGCGAAGCCGAAGGGAACTTATTTTCGCGCCTGCTCACTTCGACTTCGCTCAGTGAGCGATTTCGTGTAATTCCCAAAAACCATGAAAATCATCTTCGTGTATCCGCGATTCGAAAAATTCCTTAAAAACAATCCCGAGCTCGACACGGGACTGGTCGATTATTTCCTCGGCGACTTCACCACGCCGCCGTCCCTCGGCATTCCCATTCTGGCCTCATTGACACCGGAAGAATTCGACGTTGAGCTTGCGGACGACAACGTCGGCGACCCGGTCCCCTTCGACGCTGAAGTTGATCTGGTCGCCATCAATTGTTTCACGCCACAGGCAACACGGGCCTTTGAAATCGCCGACGGGTTCCGCGCGCGCGGGACAAAGGTCGTCATGGGCGGTTTTTTCCCCTCGTTTATGGTCGACGAATGCCTCAAACATGCCGACTCGGTCAATATCGGCGAGGGCGAGCCGACGTGGCCGGTCATTCTGGAAGACTTTAAAAACGGTAATCTTAAGCGAATTTACAAAGGCGGCTGTTCCTTTGATCTTTCGAAAATGAAGATCCCGAAGCGCGATATTTTTTACGGGAAAACCGCCTATGACTGGGACGAAGACCTTGTTCAGATCACCCGCGGCTGCCTGTATTCCTGCGCCATGTGCTCAGTCCCCGCGCATATGGGCCGGAAAATAAGGTTCAGGCCGATCGACCAAGTGGTCGAAGAAATCAAACAGCTTAAATATGAAAACGTGTATCTGGCCGACGACACGCTTTTTTTCACGCAACGCAGGCTCATGGAATACGCCAGGGCGCTGCTCGAGGCGCTCGCGCCGCTCAATAAAAAATATTTTGTCTCGTCAACCATGGCGCTCAACATCGACCCGGCTTTTCTGGACCTCATGGCACGCGCAGGGGTCAAGAATTTCTATTGTACGCTCAACGTGGACCCGCTGTCGATCAGGGCGCTATCCGGCGGGGACCGCGAACAGCGGCAATTGATTGACCTGGTAAGAATGTTAAAAGACCGCGAAATCAACTTTTTCGCGTCCTGCGCCCTGGGCCGCGAATGGGACGAAAAGGGGATTGCCGACCGGATCATCGACCTGTTTTCGAAGGCTGATATCCACACTGCCGAGTTTTTTATTTTCACACCGTATCCCGGATCGCCGCATTGGGACCGTTTGGAACGACAGCGCCGGATCGTGGACACAACCTGGGCGCATTATAATGGCGCGCATGTCGTTTTTAAACCGCTCAATATGTCGGCCGAGGACCTTTACAAAGAATTCATCACCGTATGGAACAAATTTTACCGCGGCCAGAAAGATTCCCATGCGGCAAGCCTGGAACCTTCCACCTGGAACAACGGGAAAAAAGTTGTCGGGAAACCCCTTCGGCGGCTGGGTATAAAAGACCAGGCGGTCATCACCGGAATCGGCATACTGAGCCCCATCGGCAATGACCAAGGCGCCATACTCGACTCCCTTAAAAACGGCCGTAGCGGCCTGGCTCCCATTACCCGTTTTGACGCCAGCCACTTCCGCACGGCTCTGGGCGGCGAGATCAAAAATTTTGACCCTCGCTCGCATATGAGCGACGATGAAATCGCCGAGTACGACGACCGATATTTACACTATGCGATTGCCGCGGCGCGCATGGCCCTGAAAGACGCGGGAATTTCATGGGAAACCGGCCACGTGCATGGCGACGTCGCGATAGTGTTAGGCACGTGCAACGGGGGGCTGCTTTCCGCCGAGGAAGAATACAAATGGCTGCATAATAAAGGGGAAAAAGTTTTTGACGAAAAAATGAACCTCCAGGCCCAATACTACGGCATGGGCAAAGCGATGGCGCGCGCCCTTGGCATCGGCGGCGAAACGTGGATCGTGACGACCGCATGCTCTTCGACGAACGGCGCCATCGGACTCGCCGCTTCACTTATCAACGGCGGTCTGTATTCCACGGTCATCGTCGGCGGGGCGGACACGCTGTGCGTCGCGAACATGTCGGGTTTCAACGGGCTTAAGGCAACGTCAACGGGCCTGACCGCGCCTTTTTCGCTCCCCTATGGATTAAATATCGGCGAAGGCGGAGTATTCTGGGTCGTTGAGGACATGGAACAGGCGATGCTCAGGCACGCCACGATACTGGGAAAAATCGCAGGCTATAGTCTTTCTTCCGACGCCTATCATCCAACATCCCCTGACCCGCGCGGAGAAGGCGTCTTCAAAACCCTTTCCGCGGCCCTGTACGATTCCGGATTGACTTTGGGAGAAATCGGCTGCATTAACGCCCATGGAACCGGCACCGAGGCCAACGACCGTGCGGAGAGCCGCGGCATCGCCAAATTCTGCGGCGGCTCGGCAATACCGGTCACTTCCACGAAATCTTTTTTCGGCCACTGCATGGGTGCGACCGGCATGCTGGAAGCCACGTGCAATCTCTTTGCCATGAATGCCGGATTCGTTCCGCCGACCCTTAATTTCTCGCGGCCGCGTCCGGGCTGCACGCTCGATTATGTTCCCAATAGCGCACGGTCTAAAAATTACTCCGCGTTCATTTCAGCCAATTATGCCTTCGGCGGGAACAATGCTGCGGTTGTGATTACCAAATGGGACATGCCGGTTAAGCGGCCGAAACGTCCTAGACATCGAGCGGTGATCACGGGCACCGGCGTAGTCACGTCGCTTGGGCTTGGAACAAAGACGACCCTCGACGCGCTTCGCAAAGGCGCCGTCGGGCTGTCCGGGACCGAGCGTCTCGGCTTTACGGGGCTGCAGTCGAAAAAAGCGGGCCTGGTTCCCACGATCAAGGCGTCCGACATCGACCGTCGTCTTGACTTTACGGGAATGAACCTTCTCAGCACGTATGCCACGGCCGCGTCGCGCCTGGCGCTCATCGACGCGGGCCTTCGCGTGGGCCCCAAAAACGCCGATGCTATCGGCATCTGCATGGGAGTGTGCAACGGCCCGCCGGAGTCCGACCACATGAACAGCGTTTTTACGCATTCGGATTTTTTGGCGGACATCAATAATTTCGCCAATATTACCGCCAATTCCACCGCCGGCTGGGTATCCAACGCCCTGTGCCTCAAGGGCGTAAACATGACTCTTGCTAGCGGCCCCCATGCGGGGCTTATGAGCATCGCCTACGCGTTTAATTCCCTCCACGAGGACCGGACGCAGGCGATACTCGCGGCCGGCGCCGACGAAGTGTATCCGCAGATGTATTACAATTACGACCTAATCGGCTTCCTCCACCGTGGAGAGGAAGAAGACCAGTATGCTTGCAACTTTTCGTATGCAAAACGCAAGGTGATCGGGGAAGGAGCGGCAAGCTTCGTGGTTGAAACGCTGGAGGGCGCGCGGCAGCGTAAAGCGCCGCTTCTGGCCGAAGTGCTCGGTTATGGCATGAGCACGGATGCCGTTGAATTTTCGGCCCCTAGCATATCACCCGAAGGGCTTCGGCGCGCCTGTGAAACCGCCTTTGCCAGAAGCAATTGTACCTGGCATGATATCGGGTGCGTTATCTGGGCCCCGCAGGGCAATACGCAGGACGGAAAGGTCTTAACGGTGCTTCAATCCGGATTAGGGGAAAATTTATCCGTTGTTCCCTGTGTTACAACTACCTTTAATACCGGGTATATCGAAACGGCCTCTATTTTAGTGGGCCTTGCTTGCGCCTTGGAAAGCTTGAAAAGCACCCTCGGCCTGTGGCCGCAAATAACCCGCGTCCCCGCTATTGATACCAAAGAACTGAAAGCTTTCCCTGAATACCTTCTGGCCCTTGCCAGCACCGACCTGGGATACAACTACGCGATTATTTTAAGATCCGGACAGTTCGTGCGCCCATGAGAAAACGCGTCGTTGTCACGGGAATGGGTGTTATATCGAGCGCCGGAAGCACGCTGGAATCATTCGCCCGGTCATTGACTGAAGGGAAAGCTTGCTTTTCCAGAATTTCCGATGCGCGGCTCGCGCACCTCCGGGCGAAGTATGCGGGGATCATCACGGATTTTGACGAACAGAAAATCCAGGTCGCCAAAGCGCTCCCCCGCCTCGACCGGTTTCACCTTCTTGCCCTTGCCGCGGCCAATAGCGCCCTTTCGAATGCCGAGCTTTCGCCGCTGCAGCTTTCATCCAGAATGGGCGTCATCGTCGGCACTTGCAGCGGCCCGATGCTTTCCATCGAACGGCATTACGAGCGTATCATCAAGAACAATCCCGCCATTTCCCAGGAAGAAATTTTTGCAAAAACGTATGAAAGCGCCGCAAAAGTTCTAGCGTACGCCTGTGGAATTTCCGGAATTTCGGCCACCGTTGTCACCGCGTGTTCCGCAAGCCTGGGCGCGATCGGCCTTGCCACGGACCTTATCAGACTGGGCGCCGTCGACGCCATGCTCGTCGGCGGCTGCGACACGTTCAGTCCGACCACGCTGGCGGGATTCGACGGCCTCAAGGCAACGTGTGAAACCCCGTGCGCCCCGTTTTCAAAACCTTTTGGCCTGAGTCTCGGAGAGGCCGCGGCGTTCATGGTGCTTGAGGAACTTGACCACGCGCGGAAAAGGGGAGCGCCCATATTTTCCGAAATCGCCGGGTTCGGGCTGAGTAACGACGCTTATCATTGCACATCCCCCGATCCGTCTGGCAGCGGTCAGGTCCATGCCATGGAAAGCGCCCTGAAAGACGCCGGTATTGCACCCGGGGAAATCGTCTATATCAACGCGCACGGCACCGGCACCGAGGCTAATGACAAGACCGAAACCAAGGCGGTCCGACGTCTTTTCGGAGCACACGCCGAAAACATCCCGATAAGTTCCACCAAATCCATGGTCGGCCATTGCCTTGGCGCGGCCGGATGTTTGGAGGCCATCGCGACCATTGTCTGCATGCAGAGAACAAAGGTGTATCCTCCAACGGCCAATTTTTCCGGGCCGCGGGAAGGCTGCTCCCTTGACTATGTCCCCGATGCCGGACGGCCCTGGACAAATCGCGGGCCCGTGATGAACAACAATTTCGCGTTCGGCGGAAATAATGCAAGCATGGTCATGACACCCTGCGTTTCCGGCCGCAGCGCGCCCGACAGAAGCATTTCCGAGAAAATAGTCATTACCGCATGCGGTCTGGTTTCTCCGGCGGGCGTCGGAAAAGATGCGTTTATGGCAGGGTTGACAAATAATATACCCTTTACCCGCAGCGCCGTTTATCCTTATATCGGGACGATTACAATCGCCGCGGTGCCCTGGTTCGACATGCGGACGATCGACCGGAGGCTGGATGTCCGTTCCATGGACAAATCAAGCGTGTTTGCCGTCGCCGCGGCTCGTCTTGCTTTACAAGAAGCAAACATGCGCGACCGTTCGGCGCTTCGCGACGGGTTAGGCCTTTTCCTGCATTGCGCTTCAGGTTCAACCGCCTCGGAATCAGACCACATAGTTTCTCTTTTAAATGATGATTACAGGGTACGGCGGGTCACGGCGTTTCCGTATGTCGTCCCCAATTCGATAACGGGAAATGTCTGCAAGGCGCTCATGCTTACCGGACCCAATTCGACGCTGTGTTTCGGAAAGGGCGCGGGGCTTATGGGCCTGGGTTTTTCATGGCATGCCCTTAAAAACGGTCATGCGGCCGCGATGCTCAGCGGTTCCGTGGACGAACTATTACCGCGCGCGCTTACCGACCAGGTCCTGTCCGGGATTCTGCGTCCGGACGAGGAAGCGCCCGGCGAAGGCGCCTGCGTATTCATGCTCGAGACCCTTTCCCATGCCCGGCGGCGCGGGGCGCCCGAGCTTGGCGAGCTATGCTCAATCGCTTATTCCACGGACACGACATTCCTGACAACAACCGATTCAACGCCAGAAACGCTCGAGAAAACCATCCGCAAAGCATTATCGGAAGCGGGAATCGCTCCGCCGGAGATATATGCCGTGTGCCATAATATTCATACCCAAAAGGAAAAACGGGCCATCGATTCGGTCATGGCACCTTCCCACTATAAAGTCTTTGATGTTTCGAAAATTTTAGGGTGTGCGGCCGCGACGCTTCCATTGTATAATCTGGCATATGCTATTCTGGATTCTTCATTTGAAACATCAGGAAGCAAAAACTATATTCTCTCAGTTTTCAGCTCAATAACGGGAGTAAATTGCGCGGCAATTATCAGGAAATATGTTCACCATGACCAAAGAAATGCAGGACTTGATTGACAGACGCAAGAAAGTGATCGATACGTTTAAAAGCGAACTCATACGGCGTCTGAACCTTCCCTATAACGCCGATGATCTGCATGAAGACGTCGCCCTGTTGGGCGCCGGGTTGGGGCTCGATTCGCTTGACGCGCTGGAAATCGTGTTGTGTATAGAAAATTCCTTTAATATCAAGATCCCCGACCAGAACATATCTGTTTTGCGCTCGATTAACACGGTCGTTGATTATGTCATTGAACAGCAGGCTTTAAAAGCGGGAACATAGATGCGACCTTTACTGCTCCACGACCGATGGATAAATGCCCATGGAACAATGGGTGAGCGCTTCGGCACGGAAATTGTGTCCATTGTCTCGGACCCGGAAAAAGAGTATGGACATATCCGGGACGCCGTTGGAATTACGGATTTTTCCCATATACAGAAATTCAGGATCCCCGAAGAAAAAGGCCTCGATTTCCTGGACAACCTTCTTGCCGGAAACGTCGCAAAAGTCCGGTTCGGCAGGGTGCTTCATACGTTTCTCGCCGATGACGACGGTTTTCTGTCGGCCGATTGCCTCATGGCGAACAACGATGAAGAGTTGGTCATGCTCTGCGAAAGCATCGTCGACGATGCCGCATTAAAAACCATCCTGAACGGCCATGGCGCGCAGGATGCCGGGTTGGAAGACTTGTCGGAAAACCATGTCATGCTCGGCATCGACGGATACAAGGCGTGGGCCGTTGTCAAAGACCTCTTCGGGGCCGACATCGTGGGCCTTCCCTATCTATCCATCGAACGTTTTTCGTTCGATGGGGAGAACGTCCGCCTCTTCCGCGCGGGCAAGACATCCGAATTCGGCTATCTTATCATGGCCCCCGCCAAGTGCGCCGAAAGCCTGTTTTTAAAGTGCAAAGAGCTTGCGGAAAAATACGGCGGCGGCCTGTGCGGGCTGAACATTCACAACGACCTTCGCCTGGAAGGCAGGTTCTTCAACATATTCGCCGAAGGTCTAAAAGTGCGTGACCCGCTGTCATTGGGCCTTCAATGGATGGTTGATCTTGACAAGGAGAAATTCCTGGGCCGCGATGCCATTCTCAAGCGCAGGTCAGCCGGGCTTACGCAAAAAATTATCGGTATAAGCCTTGAGCCGGGTACAGGGGAATTAAAACCCGAAACGCCTATTTATATTGGTTCGGAAAAAGTTTCCGAAGTAGTGGCATCATGCTTTTCTTATGGATTAAACAGATTCATCGGCTTGGCCCTTTTTCCCGTGGCCATAGCCTATTCAGGACTGTCCTTTAACCTGGGCGCTAAGAACGGCCCGGTGGTAAAAACCATCTCAATGCCTCCCATCATGCCCAAGAGCCTCTCGGTGAAGCTTGACGAGATGTAATAATAGCCTCTATCTTATCCCCGCCGCCTACCGAAGCAGCAACGAAGGCTGGTTGAGGTTTATTTTCCCGCAACATTCCCTGATCCGCGCCCCGGTTGGGCAGCAGGGTCTTAAAATTTATCCTTTGACACGACCCCGTATATATTGTATACTATTGACTCAATCGGTAGCATATCTTGTGGTTTTGTGGTTTATCTTATGCTTCCGACATCTTTTTTTCCCATTATATACCAGGGTTTAGTATAGTTTATACATACAAATTTTATTTATATAAATCCGCATGAGCGGAGGCGGAGTTACACCATGATTTCGACAATCAGGAAACGCGACGGGAAATTGGTCCCTTATGACAATTACAAAATCGCAAACGCCATCTTCAAGGCCGCCGAGGCCGTAGGAGGCAAGGATTTCGGCCTGGCTTTGAATTTGGCAAAGCAGGCGGAAGAAGCCATTAATAAAAAATTCCACCCGAATTCGATCCCCGCGGTGGAAGAAATCCAGGACGTCGTGGAGAAAATCCTCATCGAAAGCGGCCATGCGCGCGTAGCCAAGGCCTTCATTCTCTATAGAGAACAGCACCGCAGGGCCCGCAGCACGCGCGACGTGCTCCTTGACATTGTCAACACCATGGACGGATATCTCCAGCAGGAAGACTGGCGCGTGCACGAAAATTCGAACGTGAATTATTCCCTGGGCGGACTCATCCTTCACAACAGCGGGGCCATTACGGCGAATTACTGGCTTGAAAATATTTATCCCCGTGAAATCGCCGACGCTCACCGCAACGGCGAGATCCACCTCCACGATCTTTCCATGTTTTCGGGCTACTGCGCCGGATGGTCGTTGCGACAGCTCATTTCGGAAGGCCTTGGAGGGGTAAAAAGCAAAATATCGTCGCGTCCCGCCAAGCATCTGTCAACGCTCATCCAGCAGATGGTGAACTTTCTGGGCATTTTGCAGAACGAATGGGCAGGCGCCCAGGCGTTTTCGTCGTTCGACACCTACCTGGCGCCTTTCGTGAGGGTGGACAATCTTTCCTATGAAGATTTGAAACAGAACATCCAGTCTTTTATTTTCGGCGTCAACACCCCTTCACGCTGGGGCTCGCAGGCGCCCTTTACCAACATCACGCTTGACTGGGTGGTGCCCGACGACCTTAAAGACCAGCCCGCGATCGTGGGCGGCGTCGCGCTTTCCGCCACGTACCGAGAATTCCAGAAAGAAATGGACCTGATCAACAAGGCGTTTTTAGAACTCCTCATAGCCGGAGACGCGGACGGCCGCGGCTTTTCTTACCCTATCCCCACCTACAATCTGACGAAAAATTTCAACTGGGACACCGAAAACGCCAACCTTCTGTTTAAAATGACCGGAAAATACGGCACGCCTTATTTCCAGAACTTCATCAATTCGAGCCTCAATCCCGGCGAAGTCAGGTCGATGTGCTGCCGGCTGCAACTTGACAAACGCGAATTACGAACGCGCGGGGGCGGGCTGTTCGGCTCCGATGAATTCACCGGCTCCATCGGCGTCGTCACCATCAATCTGGCCAGGATCGGGTATCTATGCACATCAAAAGAAGATTATTTCAGCCAACTCGACCACTTCATGTGCATCGCGCGGGACTCACTTGAAATCAAACGCAAAGTCATAACGAAGCTCATGGACCAGGGACTGTTTCCGTATACGCAACGGTATTTACGGCATTGGAACAACCACTTCTCAACCATCGGGCTGGTCGGCATGAATGAATCCATGCTTAATTTCATGGACAAAGACCTGACGAGTCCTGAGGCCCGTGAGTTCACCATTGAGGTACTGACGCACATGCGCAAAAAGCTCATTGAATTCCAGGAGCAAACCGGACACCTTCACAATCTTGAAGCGACGCCGGCGGAAGGAACATCGTACCGCATGGCCAAAATAGACCGCCAGAAATTCTCACGCATGATCATTCCGGGCGGCGATCATCCTTATTACACGAATTCAACCCAGTTGCCGGTCAACGCGACCGATGATCTTTTCGAGGCATTGGACATGCAAAACCCCATCCAGCGCCTCTACACGGGAGGGACGGTTTTCCACGCCTTCATTGGAGAAGCCATCGACGACGCTGAAACATGCAAAAAGCTGGTCCGGAAAATAGCCACCGGTTACGAAGTCCCGTATTTCACCATTTCGCCCACGTTCTCAGTGTGCCTGCGGCACGGTTACCTTAAAGGCGAGCAGTTTTCATGCCCCAATTGCGGCGAGGAGACCGAAGTGTATTCGCGCATCGTGGGTTATTACCGGCCGGTGCAGAACTGGAACCTCGGAAAAAAATCGGAATATCATAACCGCAAGCTTTACAAAAGGGGCATTACCGGCGCCGCTCCGGCGCCGCAGCCGGCGATGATTGAGAAGGAAATGATATGCGAACCGGCAACCGCGGCATCATAGGCTGGGCCAAAAATTCGTTTATCGATTTCCCCGGGACGGTCTCAACCGTCCTTTTTTTTTCAGGGTGCAATCTCCGGTGCCCCTACTGCCACAATCCCCAAATCGTCCGCAACATTTCGCTCGAGGAAATTCCCTATGCCAAGGTCCGGGAGTTTCTTGAAAAACGTAAAGGCGACATCGAAGGCGTAGTGCTTTCCGGAGGAGAACCCACCATGCACCCGGAGATACTGGACATCGCAAAGGACGTCAGGTCTCTCGGGTTTTCTATCAAGCTCGACACCAACGGGCTTCGTCCCGGCGTCATCCGGGCCGTTTCACCCGATTATCTGGCATTAGACATAAAAACGGTTCCGGACAGGTATGTTTCCTTGCTGAAATCACCGTATGCCGACACGCCGGAAAGACTCGCATTGTCCATCGCAATCGCTCAATCATTGGGGGAAAAGTCCGAATTCAGGATAACCGCGGCGCCGGGGATTATCGATCGCGAAGTCATTACCGGACTTGCATCCATGCTTCAAGGCGCACGAAAGGTTTTTTTGCAGCCCATGCAGACACGGGTGGAATTGCTCGACCCGGAAATGAGGGACAAGGCCCCGATTGCCGTAAAAGAGCTTGCCGAATATCGGGAAATCCTTTTGCAGTTTGTTGACAAATGTGAAATACGAGGGGCTGTTTAGAACCGGTCTTTCATTTCCCGCAACCGGGCGAACACATCCACGTCTTCCGCCGATCCCATGCCAAGTTTTTTCCGGAGCTCCGGATCATTGACCCGTAAAAACGGATTAAACGTTTTTTCCATTAAAATCGTTGAAGGAACGGAAGCCAGGCCCCGGCTCAGCAGGTTGCGGACTTCCGAAAGCCTCCTGGTTATCGCGACGTTGCCGGGATCGACGGTCAATGCGAACCTGAGGTTTTCCTCGGTATATTCGTGTCCGCAGTAAATGCGGGTGTCATCGCTTAATGCGGCGCACGTTGTCAACGATCGATACATGTCCGCGGCGCTTCCCTCGAACAATCGTCCGCAGCCGGCGGAAAACAGCGTGTCGCCGGTAAAAAGGGCTTTAAGGCCCGGAAAATAAAACAGCACATGGGTTTTCGTATGACCCGGCGCGCCGATAACTCTCATTGGTAAACCGAGAACGTCTCGTTCTTCCCCGCCGCGTACCGGGTCATCGCAGCCTTTCAGCCGCGCGTCATCGGGCCCCATCATAATGCAGCCCGCAAATTCCCGCGTGAGGGCCGCGGCCCCGCCGCAATGATCCGCGTGGTGGTGCGTTATCAACACATGGGACAAAGTAAGATTGTTGTTCTCCAGAAATCGTTCGACCGGCCTTGCTTCACCAGGGTCGACAATTACCGCACTTTTGTCGCCGTGGAAGAGCCAGGCGTAATTGTCGGAAAGAGCTGGAATAGGGATTATTTGAGTATTCACCATTTATCCAACGGACACGGAATATAGTCGTCTGGATTGCAGATCAGTTTTACTTCATCCGTCTATCAATCGGGACGAATTCCCTCTTTTTGGGGCCCACATAAATCTGACGCGGACGCCAGATCTTGTTGCGCTCGTTTTCCATGGTCTCTTTCCAATGCGCGATCCAGCCCGGAAGCCGGCCGATGGTGAACATGACGGTGAGCATGTTCGTGGGGATTCCTATGGCGCGGTAAATGATGCCCGAATAGAAATCAACGTTCGGATATAATTTCCGCTCGATAAAATAGCCGTCTTTAAGGGCGATCTGTTCCAGCTCGCGTGCGATATCCAATAATGGATCGGATATATTGAGGCTGGGAAGAAGTTCGTCACAAATCCTTTTCACGAGCTTTGCCCTTGGGTCGTAGTTTTTATAAATCGCGTGTCCGAACCCCATGAGCTTGAACTTGTTTTTCTTGCTCTTGGCTTTTTCAACGTATTTTTTTATATTGCTTCTGTCTTTCTGAATGAGCTCCAGCATCTCGATGACCGCCTGGTTCGCGCCACCGTGGTAAGGCCCCCAGAGCGCTGATATCCCCGCCGAAATCGCGGCATACAGGTTGACACCCGTGCTTGCCACCAGTTTCACCGCCGAAGTGGAGCAGTTCTGTTCATGGTCCGCGTGTAAAATCAGGAGCTGGTTGAGCGCCTTGACGATTTCAGGATTGATTTCATATTCCCGCACCGGCGATGAAAACATCATGTTCAGGAAATTCGCGCAATAGCTCAGGTCATGCCGCGGATAAACAACCGGCTCTCCCCGTGATTTTTTATAGGAAAAGGCCGCGATCGTACGGACTTTCGATAAAAGACGCGCCTCGGTAATATCAAACGAAGGATCATCGTACGACAGATACGGATAAAAACTCGATAATGACGTTACCATGGCCGACAGGATGGCCATCGGATGGGAATTCGGCGGAAATCCGGTAAAGAAATGGTGCATGTCTTCATGGATCATGGAATGCTGGTTCAGGTACCCGCTGAATTTTTTCAGCTCCGATGCGGTGGGCAGTTTTCCCTGCACGAGCAGGTAGGCGACTTCCACGAAGGAACAGTTCTCAACAAGGTCTTCTATTTCGTATCCCCGATAACGCAAAACCCCTTCATCGCCATTGACAAAGGTAATGGTGCTCAACGTCGAGGAAGAGTTGGCGAAACCATTATCGAACACGATCGTTCCCGACTCTTTTCTTAAAGCGCTGATGTCAATTCCTATCTGCCCTTCGGTGCCTTCGATCAGCGGCAAGCTCACTTTCTTTCCGCTGACGCTCAAGACGGCCTTTTTAACGCTCTCAGCCATACGACAACCGCCTTTCTTAAATCAAACCGAAAACCGTTTCATCAAAAAATATAATTTACACCGCACCGCCTGTTTTTGCATTTTTTCGCGGCAAAAATAACCACATGCTATTAATCCGGGAGCTTGGTGCTTGACTTTGTGCTATTTCAACGGCGCTACGGCAAATGGCGGGTTAAAATTACCTCGGGTATGTTCTTTGAATTATCAAATATTTACGGTTCCGACAGGAGCGGCCTGCGGGCCCGTTGGTTCGGAAAGGATTTTCCAGTAGCTGTCGTTTATCCGCTTCCTGAGTTCCTTGGAGGCCTCAAACACGGGTTTGTATCCCGCCTCGACCTGGATATGCACGTTGGTGCGGGGATTGCGGGCCATACGGGCCTTTTTTTCCTTGATCTTGAACCGGCCGAACCCTCTTATCTCGATGTTTTTTCCTTCTCGTAAAGCCTTCGATACCGCCTCAAGAAAACTTTCAACGACGATCTTCGTGTCCACCTGTGTCAGCCCCGTGCTGTTGGATATTTTTTCGACCAGGTCTTTTTTTGTGATATTTCCCATGACAAAACTCCATTAAAGATTTAAGATAATGCCTGTCAGTCCACAGCATAGAAT
>JBAVGL010000068.1:0-2228 GCA_049684795.1 Chitinivibrionales bacterium
AAAAACGCCGCAAAGCTCCTGTCCCTGATCATCATCGTGGCCGGAATCGCGGTCATGGCCGGATGGATATTCAATGTTCCCCTGCTGAAAAGCCTTTCTCCGGCCTGGGTCAGCATGAAATTTTCAACGGCATTGTGTTTTTTATTAAGCGGCGTAAGTCTTTACTATATGGCAAGGGCGCGGGAAGGCGATAGTGAAATTTCCCAGATCGTTATTTTCATCGCGACCCTGATCATCATGATTCTCATGGGAACGCTTTTTTTCTCCGCTCTTCTCACGATTCATACCGGGCTCGAAGACCTCTTTATCAAGGACGCGGCCGGCGCGGCAAAGACCGTGGTCCCGGGGAGGCCGTCGGCGCCGACGATGCTGAATTTCATGTTGATGGCCCTGGCCGCCATTCTAACCTTAATGGAAGTCAAGAGACTCCGTTTGGGATATCGAATCACGGGCATTGTCATCGGTTCGATCGGAACAGTTGCGATAATCGGCTATATTATCGGCGCTCCGGCATTTTATTACTACATAGAAGGAATAAACTCGGCCATTGCCTTGAATACGGCGTGCTTGTTCGTCTTCCTGGGAACCGGACTATTATGTCTATAAGATCAAAACTTACAATAGTCTTCCTCGCGATAGCCTCGATTCCCCTTCTTCTTGTCAGCGCATTGACCTACACAAACTTCAAAAGCTCGCTGGAGGCCAATCGCTTCGCGCAATTAAAAGACCTGAGCGTCTTCAGGGCCGACAGGATAGAAGCATATTTTGCCGGATTAAAATCGGACATGGAGATAGCCCAAGGCTTTTATAACATCAAGGAAAACCATTCAATCATGATCCAGTTGGCCGGTCATCCTAAAACCTTGGAGTTTATCACCGCTCAAAAAATGCTGAGCGGCCAATTACGGCAGATGCAGTCGGTTTCCAACATGACCGACATCATGCTCGCCGATCCCCGAGGCCTGATCGTCTATTCAAATAGACCCGATCACTATCTAAAAGATTTGTCGCGGGGCAACGAGGCCGAACGGAGTGCATTCACGTATGGGAAAACGGGGATTTATTTTTCCGACATTTATTTCGACTCCGCTGAAGACAAAAGGTTCGAAATGCTCATTGCCGCCCCGTCCAATGATTTCAGCGGCGCTTTTGTCGGGACCATCGTTTTTGAAGTGGACATGACGCCTGTTTACAAACTTATCCAGGATGTAACCGGCCTGGGGAGCACCGGCGAGGTGCTGGTGGGGAAAAAGACTGGAAATCGGGTGGAATTCTTAAACCCGCTCAGGCATGACCCCAAGGCGGCCCTCCTCAGAAAAGCCACCATAGGAGACGCTTCTTCATATCCGATTCAGCAGGCCGTGCAGGGAAAGTCCGGGTCCGGCGTATCGCTCGATTATCGGGGGAAAAAGGTCATAGCGGCCTGGCAATATATTCCATCCATGGACTGGGGGCTTGTCGCCAAGATCGATGCAAAAGAGGCATTTGCCGACGTGACGAATTTAAGAAATCTGGCGCTGATGATCCTCGCCATCGTGATCGCGCTCAGCGGCATCATGGCATTTTCCATGGCCCAATCCATTTCCGGGCCCATCAAACGGCTCTCCGAAGGCGCGGTGAAAATCGGGAGCGGTAACCTGGAACTTAAGCTCGGAAGCGATCAGAAGGACGAAATCGGCCAGTTGTCGCGGTCCTTCGACAAAATGACGCACGATTTGAAGTCAATCACCGCGTCGCGCGACGAATTGAACAAGGAAATTGATGAACGCAAGAAGGCCGAAGCGTCGCTCTTAAAGATCACCGATGACCTGGCGAGGTCGAACAAGGACCTGGAGCAATTCGCCTACGTGGCGTCGCACGATTTGCAGGAGCCTTTAAGGGCGGTGGCGGGGTTCATGGGGCTTCTAAAAAAGCAATATGCGGACAAATTAGACGAAGCCGCCAAGGAATACATCGACTTTGCGGTCGAGGGCGCCGAACGGATGCAGCGGCTCATCGACGATCTGCTCGCGTATTCGCGCGTCGGCACCAGGGGACGGAAGTTCGCCATGTTCCCGATGAAGGGGGCCTTTGACAACGCGATCAAAAACCTGAAAATCGCCATTGGGGAAGCTAACGCCGTCGTGACCGGCGGCGATATGCCGGAAGTCTATGGCGACGCGTCGCAAATGACGCAACTGCTTCAAAACCTCATGGGCAATGCCATCAAATTCCACGGGCCTAAAAGG
>JBAVGL010000069.1:0-7918 GCA_049684795.1 Chitinivibrionales bacterium
TTCGTTTTTTCGCCGTTTATAATATATGCGGTTACCATGACGAACTGCGCTTTGGTGATCCTGAGCGTAAGCATTTTTTCGGAACTTGAATAGGACAAGACTGAAGAAGATGGCTTGGGCCTGGTTATTTCCTTTTCCGATTGTCTTGCGAGGCCGGGAGCATCTACAGTAATGTCTCCGACCAGCTCTTTTCGATCTGGGGTGGCAATGAGCGGGCATGGCTGACCAGGTGGACAATAAATATCTTGCGATTTAAATATTTTATATTTTCCCGCGCGGATAGGACCGCAGGAAAAAAGCGTGGTGGAGCCTGATTTCAGACATCGATTGAGATTGCAGTTTTTGTCATCATATTCCGCGAAAAGCGTGATAGTCGAATCGGAAATCGCCACATTTTTATTGAAATATTCCGTGCATGAACACAGCGCGGAATTAAAAAGAGAAAAATTAATAGAGTCGTCGGAAGAAGGCTTGGAAGGAATTACCGTTACCGTATCAGAAAGTTCGGAGGAGGCAAACAAATACGTATTTGCGGCCGCGGCAATGCTGCATGCAATAAATATCAAAAGAACAAAAATAAAACATTTTGAATTTAACTTCAATAAAGGCATAATAACCTTTTTCAGATTAAAATCGCTCCAATAATAATGTTGCAATTATTATACCATACTTTGTCTAAAAAGGTTAGCACTAATAAATATACTTTAAAGATGGATTATTAGCAGAAAATAAAATAAGAAGACGTTATATCCCTAATACTTTTTATTTGCATTTATATGATTGTCTAAGCGCGCCTGCTTTATTCGTGCGCCAGAACCAGGCACATAAAATTGTTGCAATGAACAATACAGTCAGTATCAGGAAACGCCCCAAAGATGAACTTATCATAGATTCTAATGGATGCTTGTTTAAACTGTAATGCTTTTGTTTTCTTCGAAAGACTTTCATAAGGTTTTTATTGAGAAAGAAGGGGAACATTTCTCCCCTTCTTCCCATTTTTACCACCACTTTCCCCAATAAACAGACTCTGTTTATATAGTCGTTAAATATTCCTAGAAAGTCCATTTTATTTGTTTTTGCGCATTATTTTTCTTTAACGTATTACTTTCATGAAAAGTATCGAATGCATTCCATTGCTTATTTCTAAAACCGCAAAATACATGCCCGCAGGAATTTCGCATGCCTTATCATTTCTGGCATCCCAGTGTATTAAAAAATTTCCACCCATTGTTACGTCATTGAGCAAAGTCCTTATCAGGCATCCACGGGCGTCATAAATTTTAATTGATACTTTTTGTGGAGCGGCCATCTTGGGAATTGAGTACTTAATCATAGTAAGACTTTTAAATGGATTAGGCGTATTCATTATGGCTAGTTTTTTTGGTCCCAAGGTTGTTTTATCTTCATGGGGAAGCATAGAATTGGTTTCAAGTACAAGCATTGACGTATATGGGGTGATGATGGAATATTTTATGCCTAACGCAATTACCGCATTTTTTAATTCAGGCTTTTCGCCATACATGGCAATTTCATTGAGCAGCCAATCGATTTTCGCCGAAGCCCACATGCGAGGCACGAATGGCTGGTTTTCAGCAGGTGATGGGAATGTAAGGTTTTGTGTTAAGACAACCGAATCCGATCCTCTTGTTCCATCAAAGGTTATGGGATACTGTCCGGATTTTGCATATCGTCCCAGAAGCGTCAGTTGCTTTCCAGCGTAAAGGTTCGGCATTGTGTTGGGAAGAACGTCGGATGTTTGCAGCCCCCCGTAATTCATGGCAATATTTTTAATGAGCGGGTATGAAATCGTGTGCATGAAATTGATCATGATGGAACTGATGCTGTCATCGGAAGCAATCATGATTGCGATACCGTTATTGTTATTAGCTAAATTTTTCAAGAAACCGCTATTTGCCTGATCACCTATTCCAAACGTAAAAATATTGACTTGTTTCTTGTTATAAACCGCAACGGAATCTAATATCGCCGATGAATTGGTGTCGGGCCACGTGGGCATTCCATCGGTTAAAAACACAATGCCATTCATACTGGTGTCATCCCAAACGCTTTGAAAAGCAGCTTTAAAAGCGTCCTGCATGTTCGTAAGGCCCATTGCGGTTAATTGATTGACGAAGGCAATGGCGGCCGCCTTATTGGCCGTATTGGCCACGACCAGATTGGGCTGGAAATTTTGGACCGCCGTGGAAAACGCTAAAATATTAAACATGTCGGAAGGCGCCAGGGTATCGACCATCGCACTAAGGGATTGCTTAAGCTGAGCTATCCTCGTCCCATCCATCGAACTCGAAATGTCCGCGATAAAGGTAATGTTTTTCTTTATCGGCTTGGCGCTGTCCGGCGGAGTAATCCAGAGCAGAAAATATGGATTGTCGCCGGTGGAATCAAAAAACATACCTGAAGGCACATAGGTAAGCACGTTCAACGCATATGCCGTATTTTGAAATTGATAATCCAACTTGAAGTCAGTTTCTGAAAGGGTATTTTCATTCCCGCATGTCCCGATGTAATGCGTGTCGCTCTGTTTAACTATTGACAATTCCGGCGCGGAATGCGTGGGAGAAGTGATTGAAATAATATTCTTTTGCGACGTCAAATCGAAAGTCACAAGAGCCTTGCCCACCGGTTTTGACGACATGTTGACCGCTTTCATGAAAAACGTATATTCAACCTGTCCGGCATTGAGCGGAAGCAACTCGGCGTAGGTAATTTCGATGCGTCGCGTGCTCATTGGGTTCCCAACGGCCTGTATCGGATATACCGAAAGCTTGAAGATATTGTTGCCCAAATATTGCAGGAGCGCCGGATCGATGCTTCTGCTGACGACGCTACTATAGACCGCCTGGGCGGTATCGGATTGCATAACGCTTCCAATAACCCTTTGTCCGTTGATCCAGAGCGCAAGCTCCGTAACAATCGCATTATCCGGCAATGGAAAAATAAAAATCCCTTCCATTTGGATATTGGAATCATTTTCAAGGGGACCTCTAAAAATTCATTATTTTTATGAATAATACTTGACAAAGGGTAGTTCATTATATATATTTCCAGATAGCAGTGTCACCTTTTCACCGATATCTGGAGGTTGGCTATGGGACAGATAGGGCTTTTTGACCATGAAAACCGTCTTAAGGAACTTTCCGAGATGGGAGACCCGCTCGAAATTATCAACCGGGTTATCCGCTGGAAGAACTTTCGGCCTGTTATTGATCGTTGTTTTCGCAAAGAACGAAAAAGCAACGCAGGTAGGCCGCCCTATGATTATGTACTGATGTTCAAGATTCTTGTTTTGCAGACTATGTATGGTCTTTCCGATGAGCAGACGCAATTTCACATTCTCGACCGTCTTACCTTCAAGCGGTTTCTGGGACTTGGGGCCGAAGAGTGCATTCCCGATCAGAAGACCATTTGGCTGTTTCGGGAGATTCTGACGCAGAACGGCGCCATAAAAAAGCTGTTCGACCTGTTTGCGCGTCAATTGAACAAAGCGGGTTACAACGCGCAGAAAGGACAAATAATAGACGCGAGCTTTGTAGAGGTTCCGCGCCAGAGAAACACGCGGGATGAAAACGAGGAGCTTAAGAATGGCCAAACGCCGGAGGAATGGGAAAAACATCCGGCAAAGCTTCGTCAGAAAGACGTTGATGCGCGATGGACGAAAAAAAATGATGAGACATTTTTCGGTTACAAGAATCATACGAGCGTAGATGCAAAGCACAAATTGATACGTGATTATGCGACAACATCGGCGGAAGTGCATGATTCCCAGATGTTGGAGAACGTCCTCGATCCGGAGAATAGCAATGGGGATGTGTATGCCGACAGTGCCTATTCTTCCGATAAAATCGAGAAACGTCTTGATTATCTTTGGTATAGAAGCCGTATAAACCTCAAGGGAAGTCGCAAAGGACCGCTGTCTGAAATTCAACAGCAAGGGAACCGAAAGAAATCCCGGGTTCGAGCCAGAATCGAACATGTGTTTGCCCAGATTGAAGCCATGTGCGGAGGCATTATCAGATGTATCGGGCGGCATAGGGCCGCCGCGAAGATAGGGCTTCTGAACCTTGTTTATAATATGCGACGCTTTGCTTACCTTGAAAGTCGTGCCTGAAAGGCGGGAAAATCCCGCCCGGCGGCCTTGAAAAAACGAGCAAACGAAGAAGTGAATGCGAATATCCGTTAACAACGCTTTTGAAAACATACAACCTGTATTATTTGTCAATGTAATCACAAACTCAGCCTTTTTTCAGTATTTTTAGAGGTTCCCTCAAAGGTTTCGTCAACATGAGTGACGGCGATTTGGTCGGTGATGGTTGCATCGGCCTCGTAATTTGAAATCCATAAAGGCGCAGAAGTGCCGTTTGTGCCGGCCCTTCTGGCATATAATGCGCCAATGGCAAATGTTGAACTGTAAAACACCGACAGGATCAGAGCAAAACATGCTGCCGTCCGTTTCATAAGGCCTCCCTTTTAAAATGTTTCCGGAAAGTGTTTGGTTCTGCATGTCATCTTCTATTATTAACCCGCCTGAGGGCGGATAGTACGCAGGAATTATATACGCAAAAAGCGTATATAATTCAGCTACAGATACTAATATACCACGAACAGGGACATTAAACAACAGGAAGGCGAAAAAAGTGTTTCCCTGTGGGAAACACCGCCTGTCAACTTATTCAATGGTTGATGCCAATAGTTCGCCACCGCAAGGCGGTATTTATCGCAAGAGCGGTATCATGACGCGGTCCATGGAACCATCATGGTATTTGACGGCCAAACAGGCAATGCCTGAAGTTAAAGAACGGGGAATTTCGAATGATGTTTGCCGCATATTTCGAAAGGTTACAAGATTTCTGCCTGCAAAATCGTACAGCGTCACTGATTCCATTTTTCCTAAATCCGATTTCGCGAGCTTAAAAACCAGGGTATTGCCAACAATTCTTGCGCTGTTTTTTATTGCGCAATTTCTTCCGTTGTTGCCTTCGATTGTTGTAACGGCCATGCCCTGGTTCTCAATTATCAAACGGTCTTTTCCGGCTGTTATAAAAAGCGCGCTATTGACAAACCAATGCCGGGAATAAGTAAAATTGTAACTCTTCCAATTGCAAAGCAAACAGCCCACGTTCCATACGCCCAGCTCAGTTTGCGTGCTAAGCACGACGGAATCATTTTTGAGGGTCAGTTTGAGGACGCCATCGGTAAGTCGAAGCGCGCCAATCTGGCAAAAAACAGTGTCGGGAAGAGGGCCGATTGCGTGTGTGCCGTTATTTTCCATTGACAACCCATTTAAGGTCACGGACACATCGGAATAATTACTGTCGGGATCGGAAATATAAATATAAATAGTCGTATCCTTAGGTGAAGCGATCTTTGCTGAATTGTAAATATACGGAGTCGTTTTATCGACATTGTTGACCATTATATCAACAGGGTTTGTTAAAAGGATTTTTGAAGCGGTGTCGCGATAGGTAAACGTGGAGTATCGCCATTGATTATCAAGCAATTCAACGCCAAAACCACCGGGGGTTTCAATGAAATTAGCGTATTGATAATCGCCATTGCCTAAAGTATCATTGCGCCACGCGCCATTTATATTCTCAATTAAAGCGCCGTTACCGCCTATTGCGCCTTGAGGGTATAACGTGTTGATCGGTCTGTTGGACGCCGAATAATCCAGGGCATAAACCTGGGAGGTGTTCAGCTTGTAAATTCTTCCTGAATTTGTCCCCGCATAAGCAGCTGAAGCACACAGCACGGTTTCTGTTGCGGCTACATCTTGCCGAACCTCCGTTCCCCAACCGTTTGATTTGTAGGAGAACTTGCGGATCATTCCATTTGTTCCGGTCACCCAGATGCAGGTATCGCGCATGAGAACATTATTATACCCCCCGTGGATCGCCAAGATCGTACCGGCATTCTGCATATGAAGCGTATCGATTTTGACTGGTGAATTAGAGCTCGTATTAATAGTTGCCACCAGACAAAACTGGGCGGACACGCCCGCAACGATTTTTACCGTATCAAGGTTGAAGGCGGTATCTTTAACCAGATACCATGAAGTGGAGCCGGTAAATGCGATTCCCGTTAATGGAACCTTTTGAGGCGCCAGGAAATCAAGCTCATCCCTGCAAGCGAGCGAAGAATGGAAATATTGGGATTTCATGATGAACAAATCGCCGTTCGCGGTTGAAAACGCGGCAATGGTTGAGTCCATGACCTTGCCGACATCAAAACGCGCCGGACGTAATTGTTGAGAGCAGAGCGTGTCTGGAAGGATGATATCGATAGTATTAACTACGGAGGTTTCCCAGTTTTTGCCTTCAAAATACGGGTGCAATAAAACATATCCCGTACTGTCAAGAGGAGAACAGTCGCCTTGCGCCATGATGCTAAAAGCGGCGAAAAAAACCACGCTCATCGCCGAACAAAAAGACAGGATTCTAAGATATTTATTGCGCATATATATGATAAACGCCTTTAATTCCTCATGGATTATATTTTATAAAATCCTGGTCCACCGTTGCGCCGAACTGCAGCAAATCATTAAAGCTCGTTACGCCGCCCGAAATATAGATATTTCCATCCAATGCGCTTGCACCTACGTAAAATCGTGAGGACGAAAGTGCGGCTTTGTTTGACCACGTATTGGGAATTAAACTAAAATCCATCATATACGTTGATTTGACAGGTTCACCGTTGGAAGTTAATCCCCCAATAATATAGAGCTTCTGACCAATCATGGCCGCCCCGAAATCGCTTAACGCGATAGGAAGGGTTATCGGGCTTATTGAACAAATTTGCGTAACGGTATCAAAAACTTCTATAGAGCTTAAGGCCTGCTGATTAGCGTCAGCTCCGCCAATGAGGTAAATTTTCCCCCCAACCTGGATTGCTCGGAAATCGGAACGAGGCGATAGCATTTTTCGTGCGCTTTCGGACCACGAGTTTTTTGAAAAATCATACATGTAAATATTTTGGCAAACGCTATCGCTGGAGCTGTCATTTGAAATAGTCGTTCCGCCAAATACATAGAGTTTGCTTCCCGCCAGGCATGAAGCGCTGGCCTGTCTGGAAATTGTAAGTTTTCCAACATGCATTGAATCGAAAACAGTCCACGCATTGGTTTGCGGATCATATTGTTCCATGTACGGCACATAATTGTTTCCGTTGAATCCGCCCAAAACGCATATTTTGTCGTTGAATACACACGACATAAAATTATAGCGCGGATATTGCAAAGGACTTTTATTGAGCCAGGATTTATGACTTGTATCGTATGCCTCAACAGTTGTAACCGGTGTTTCACCATATGGTTTTTTGGCCTTAAAACCGCTTATTACATATAACGTATCATTTATGACCTCGGAAGCATGACATGAGTGATGGTCATTCATGGGTGTCATGTCTTCCCATTGGTCGTGCATCGGCTGGAGAATGGTTATCGCAAAACCCGTATTAACTGAATTGCCATGGCTATCGGTAACTTTTATAATAACGCTGTCCCATGTTAAAGCTTGGAGGGTGCTGAAAGCAGTGTCATAAACGATCGATGGCGCGGTATAGGATCTTTTAAAATCCTTTAAACTGTTTCCCAAATGCACGCTCAGCGTACAGGCGCCGAACCTGTGCGAAATTGCAAGGGAACACTGAACCATGCCGCCAAAACCTATTGTTTGGCTGGGAGATATGTACGTGATGACCGGTTTGTCTTGCACGACTATAACAAAAGTGCTGTCTTCGCTTGTTCTTCCAAGATTATCAATCGTTTTAAAGTGTATAGCGTGTTCGCCTGTATCGGCGAAGGAAATTCTAAGTGTATCTGATCCGAAAGTTTTATTAATGGTATGAACCGAGTCTACGTTTGCAATTGTCCATGTTATAGTTTTAACCGGTGATGTAGAGC
>JBAVGL010000070.1:0-4268 GCA_049684795.1 Chitinivibrionales bacterium
ATGTAACCCTGTAATAACATCCCGCACTTTCTTATACGCTCATACTCGAAGAATAATTTATCAAAGACGACCGGCGAATAAATTCAGTAGGAACCGAAATGAAGTCCAAAAAGAAAGAACCACGGGAACCAAACCGACCTGATGCCAAAGGTAAAGCGCTTAAGAGAACATTTCCCCCGGATTTGGTGGCTTTTCCTATTGTCGGGATCGGCGCTTCAGCCGGCGGTCTGGAAGCGCTTGAATTTTTCTTCTCGCACGTGCCGACCGATTGCAACATGGCTTTTGTGGTCATCCAACATCTCGACCCTACGCACAAAAGCATAATGAGTTCCCTGTTGATAAAATACACCGCAATGGAAATTACCCAAATTTCTGATGGAATGAGGATTGAGAAAAATAAGGTTTATCTCGCCCCTCCGGACCATAATATCGCGATAATCGAGGACACGCTCCATCATATAACGCCCGAAAAAACACACGGCATGAATTTGCCGATCGATTTCTTCTTCCGGTCCCTGGCCGAAGACCAGGGTAAACGGTCGATAGGCGTTATACTTTCCGGCACCGGAACCGACGGAACGCTGGGGCTTAAGGAGATCAAAGCGGCCGGCGGGATGGCCATGGTCCAGGACGAGACGCAGGCCAAATATTCAGGCATGCCGAAGAGCGCCATAGATACGGGCCTCGTCGACTTCGTTTTGCCGGTCGAGAAAATGCCCGAACAGCTTATAAACTACGCTTCCCATCCATACCTCGAAATGGCGAAAATCATAAAAACAACGGACGGGGATTTCCAAACCAATATGCAGAAGGCGCTTCTTTTAATCCGTGGAAAAACAGGCCATGATTTTTCTTTGTATAAAAACAATACCATCCGGCGAAGGATCGAACGCAGCATGGCCCTTCATCAAATGGAACGGATCGCCGATTATGTCCGCTACCTTGACAGAAATCCCGACGAAATCGATTCGCTTTTTAAAGAACTCCTCATCAATGTGACCAGGTTTTTTCGCGATCCCGAAGCGTTTGCGGCGCTCAAGAAGAAAAGCATTCCGGACCTCATGGCGGGCAAAGGGCGGGACGCTTTCTTCCGGATCTGGGTTCCCGGCTGCTCCACCGGAGAAGAGGCCTATGGGCTGGCCATGCTGCTTGCCGAAGCCATGGAGAAAAACAAGAAACGCTGCACGTTACAAATCTTCGCGTCCGACATCGACGCCGAAGCCATCGAGGTCGGCCGGCGCGCGGTCTATCCCGAAAGCATCGAGGCCGACGTTTCGAAGGAACGGCTGGATCGGTTCTTTACAAAAGAAGATAACGCCTACCGCGTCAAGAAGCGCATCAGGGAATGCGTGGTGTTCGCCTTGCAAGACCTGGCAAAAGATCCGCCCTTTTCCAGGCTCGATATGATCAGTTGCAGAAACGTGCTCATTTACATGGACCACGCGCTCCAGATGAAAATACTCCCGATGTTCCATTATTCCCTGGTCGACCGCGGCGTTTTGTTTTTAGGGACCTCCGAGAGCCTCGGCGAATTCGTCGGTTCATTTTCCCCGATCGACACCAAATGGAAAATTTACAGGAGAAAAGGCGCCGGACGCCCCGATGTTCCCGATCGCATTCCGGCCACGCAAACGGGCAAGGCCCTTGTATCGGACAGGGCCGGGTTCCGATCGGTTGGCGAGAAGGTCATCGCCCGGGTTTTCGCGCCCCCATCGGTGCTGGTCAACGAAAAGTTCGACGTACTGTATTGCTACGGCCCTATCGACCGTTTTCTCGCGGTGCCAAGCGGCGAGGCCAGTCTCAACGTCCTGCGCATCGCGCGGGAGGGGCTCCGCAATAAATTGGCGCCTGCGCTTGCGGAGGCGCTCAAAGGCACAATCCCGGTGACCGTTGAAAATGTGCGAATCGGAAGCAACGGCAATGTCCGGACCATTGACTTGATCGTGCAACCGATACTGGAGCCGGGCGAAACACAGCGTCTCATGATGATCGTATTCATGGAAAAACCGGATGTTAAAGCGCCTGTCAAGAAATCAAACCGGGTGGCCGCGCCGGCCTCAAAAAACATCGAAATGGAAACGTTGAAACAGGAACTGAGCGCGACCAATGACCACCTGCAAAACACCATAGAGGAGCTGCAGACCGCAAACGAAGAATTTCAATCGACCAACGAAGAACTGCAGAGCGCCAATGAAGAACTTGAGACGTCAAAAGAGGAGCTTCAATCCACGAATGAAGAACTGGTAACGGTCAATTCCGAACTGCAGCATAAAATTGACCAATTGACGGAAACAAGCAACGACGTCAACAATCTTCTCGCCAGCACCGAAATCGCAAGCGTTTTTCTGGATCTCGAACTGCGTATAAAACGGTTCACTCCGGCGACCGCGAAAATATTCCGCCTGCTTCAAACGGACATCGGCCGTTCGATCCGCGATATAACCTCGAACATCACCTCGTTCAATGTTTACGCGGCCGCCGAAGACGTGCTCGCCACGCTGGTCCGCAAGGAAGTTGAAGTTAAAAATGAGGACGGCCGGTGGTTTACCCTCCGCATCATTCCCTATAGAACGATGGACAACACCATCGAGGGGGTTGTCATCACCTTCATCGACATAAGCGACCTCAAACGAATCCAAAAAATATAGAGGAAAATCGCCTATGAAAAAACAAAAACGAAACAAAACGCCGGCCCTGCGCCGGATGGCCGAGAAACGCCTCGCGGAAAAACCCCTGAGGCCCGCTAAAATGTCGAAAAACGATACCGCATCGCTCATACACGAATTGCAGGTACATCAAATCGAATTGGAAATGCAGAACGAGCAACTGCGGCAGGCCCAGACCATTATCGAGAATTCGAACAAAAGATTTTCAGACCTCTACGATTTCGCGCCCGTGGGCCATTTGACCGTTGAAAAAGAAGGGAAAATCATCGAAGCCAACTTGACGGCGGCGCAACTTTTGGGCGTTACAACGAACTCCCTTATCAATAAACCTTTCAATGTTTTCGTCCATCCTTCGGATAAGGACGTCTTTTTCCTCCATTTGAGAAGACTTCGCAAAAGCATTTCGGAAACATGCGAAATCCGACTTGTAAAAAAGGGCTCGGCCTTTTTCCATGCGCAACTGTTCAGCGCCCCGCTCGCGAATCGCGCCACTAGCGCGACGGAATTTCTGATCACCGTTTTGGATGTATCCGCGCGGAAACTTGCTGAAGAAAAAGCGGCCCAGCACTACGCGATCCTCGAAGCGGTCATGGAAAGCTCCGACGGGCCGATTTTCTCCGTCGACCGGGATTATCGTTACCTGTGCTTCAATTCGCACCATGCAAAAACGATGAAAATACTTTACAATGCGAACATCAAGGTTAGGCACAGCCTCCTCGATTATCATTCAAATCTCGAAAATCGCAGAACCGCAAAAACGAATATCGACAAGGCCTTCGGCGGCAAAATCGTGGACGTGGAAACATATGCGGGCGACGAGACCGGGACCCGGCGTTATTTCAAGATATCGCACAACCCGGTCCGAGGTCCGGGCGGTGAAGTTACCGGCGTGGCGGTTTTTGCCCAGGATTTAACCGACCGTAAGCGGATGGAGGATGAAATACGACAAAACGAAGTCAGGCTGGAAGGTCTTTTGAAATTGTCCCAATACAGCGCCGTATCAATCCAAAAGCTCCTTGATTTCGCTCTTGACGAAGCGATAATCCTCACCGGCAGTAAAATCGGCTACATTTACTACTATGATGAGGTAAAGAAACAATTTACCCTTAATACCTGGTCCAAGGAAGTCATGAAGGAGTGCACCATTGCCGAGCAGGAGACCGTTTATCAGCTCGAAAAGACCGGAATCTGGGGTGAGGCCGTGCGCCAGAAAAGGCCGATCATCATTAATGATTTCCATGCACCGGATCCCCTTAAGAAAGGATATCCCGAAGGCCATGCTCAACTCCACAAGTTTATGACCATTCCTGTCTTAACAGGGGGGAAAATTGTCGGAGTGGTCGGGGTGGCCAACAAAGATTCCGACTACAACGCCTCCGACGTACGCCAACTTACTTTGCTTATGGACTCGGCGTGGAGGATCGCCGAACTCAAAAAAGCCGAAGAGACCCGCGCTCACCTGTCGGCCATCGTTGAAAATTCGTTCGACGCCATCTTCAGTAAAACGCTTGACGGCATTATTGAAAGCTGGAACGCTTCGGCGGAAAAAATGTATGGGTATACCGAACAGGAAATTAAAGGCAAACCGGTGTCTATCCTCGT
>JBAVGL010000071.1:0-17135 GCA_049684795.1 Chitinivibrionales bacterium
AAATAATAGAAATCAACGTCGGGGCGCGTTGCAACGCGCCCCTACCGCAAATCCCCTAAAAAATATGAAATGGGAAAAGGAACTGGGAAAAAGATTTATTTATAAAGAAAAATGAGTTCCTAAACTGTGAAACAGTTTTTCGTATTCTTCCGTATGCGGCGCGATATTCTGTGGTTCCGATAGTAACGCTTCTTTAAGATTGTCAATCGAAATCCATTTAATTTCGGAGATCTCTTCTTCTTGAAGATGAATCTCAGAAAAGGAAAGGTTTTTTTCAACAAGGTAAACGTCGTTTATTTCATTGTCAATAAACAATCCGGCATGCTGAATGAATCGACTTTTTACGGTGAACAGAAAAACAAGGTCTTTTTCCTGGATCGCCACACCGAGTTCTTCCCGCACTTCCCGGATTGCCGCGTTAATGCTTGTTTGCCCGGCCGCGATATGTCCCGCGCAGGAAATGTCCCAGAGATTTGGAAAGGACTCTTTTTCTGGAGAGCGCTTTTGAAGGAGCAGTTCGCGGTGTGAATTTAATATCCACACGTGCACGGTCCCGTGCCAATCACCGTCACGATGGATTTGAAAGCGAGGTTTGGAAATGTTTAAGGGATTGCCCAACTCGTCGATTACGTCAATTAATTCGAGATCGTCCATTAAGCGTATTTACTTTTTAGCAGGCAAAGCATTTTCATTTATCAAAATGCAAGACGGCGCGTCGCCCGGGCCGGCAAACGGGAGGGCAAAGGACATTGCCTGATAGGTTTTATTGTTGATGATAATGGTGGAATCCTTGACGTCGGAAATCGATTCGACGTTTTCCATGCCCATGACCCTCTGCCCCTGTTTAAGAAGGAGCCGGAAACCGTTGCCCGGCGACAACCGGGTCACGAAGTTTTCATCGACGACCTGGCCGCCCGCGCAATAAAAACCGGCATCAAGAATTTTAAAGCGTATAAGCGCCTGCAACGTAAGGACTTTCTGGCCCTTGACATTGTCTTCAATGAAAACGCCTTTGTCATTAAACAGGGCCTCCTTGTCGGCCACGGACCTCCCCGCGTTTGCGGGGAACTGGCCGCACGACAGGAGCACATGCTGTGAGTCGGCTATTTCGAGCATGGAAAGTCCCATGGGTTCCATGAAGCGCGGGGCGATTTCCGTGACTTCCGGGGCGGAGCTTTTGTTTTCGACGAGCAATTTCATTGAAAATTCCCTGTCCGCCGCTACAACCCGTGAAAACGCCATAAGTTGGTCGGACAAATGAAACGACTGGTTTTGAACCTGCTTCTCAACATAATGCCCCATGTCAAGAAGTTCCTGCTTCGCGTAGTCTGTTTTGAGGGTGTGTTTGCAGGAAAATAACGATAAAAATGATGCGAATGCAAACAGGAAAAAAAAAGTCGTTTTATTTGTAATCATATTTTTTCTGTCGGGTTGGTGAAATCAATCATGTAAAAACGGGCGGACGTAAAGCCCGCCCCTACATAATGGTAACCTATCGGAATTATTTGAATATTTTTTCGATCCTGGCGAATACCTCGTCGATCGAACCTGTGCCGTCGATGTCCCGCACGACGCCGGTCGGCCGGTAAAAAGTCAAACACGGTTCGCTCTGGCTTTTATAGGTGTCGATTCGGTTTTGAATGACTTTTGGGTCGGCGTCGTCGGCCCGGCCTTCGATCTGGGCGCGTTTCAAAAGCCGTGCGCGCACCTGATCGTCGGAAACGGCGATATTGACAACATGGTCAAGCTGCATGCCGAGAGCCGCCAGGATTTTTCCGAGCTCGCGAGCCTGCGGCACGCTGCGCGGGAAACCGTCGAGGAGAAATCCCGCTTTAACGTCCGCCCGGCCAAGACGTTCCTTTACCATTGCGATGGTGACTTCGTCGGGCACGAGCTTGCCCTGGTTGGAATACTCCTTGGCGGTTTTGCCGAGTTCCGTGTTGTTTTTAATGTGATAGCGGAACATGTCTCCGGTAGAAATGTGGGGTACGCGAAGCAAGTCCACGAGCTTTTTCGCCTGCGTGCCTTTTCCCGCGCCCGGAGGGCCGAACAGAACGACGTTTTTGCCTTTCATGGTTGTTGCGCCTTTCAATGGAAAAAAGAGCGAAACCTAGGTTGTTGTAAATATAAAATAGTTAAAACAGACCTTCGGCTTCAAAAGAAAATAATCCATCGTACAGGACACTTTTGTCAATAAATAGTATTGACCGGAAACTATTGACAGTGTATATTATATAACAACCCCTTTGCAGATCATGATTTTCTGATGGAATATAGTCTCCTGGTTGCTGCAGGTGCCAAGCCGGATTTCCCCCGGCGCTTAAAGCATTAAAAGCCGCAGGAATGGCAGTTTAAAGATGGGAGGTTGCCGATGCCCTCAAAAAAAACTTCCGGTATTCCTAAACCCGCCGATTTCTTAAAACAATATCAAGACCTCAAACGGGCAAAAGAGTCATTAAGGCTGAAAACCGTCGAACTGAAAGCGGCGCAACGGGAACTCAATGAGTGCAGGCGGACTGAGGAAGCGCTGCGCGAGAGTGAGGAACGGTTCTCCAAGGCCTTTAAAACTTCTCCCTACGCTTACATGATCGCGAACATGGAAGACGGCGCGATTTTAGAAGTCAACGATGCGTTCACCACCATCTCCGGTTTCTCGCGGGAAGAGGCCCTCGCGAGCTCGACGCTCAATTTAAAGCTATGGGTAAATGAAGAAGACCGAAAACGCATGGTTGCAACTCTTCGGAATGGTCGGCCTGTGGTTGGACTTGAAACAAAGTTATGCGGGAAAAGCGGAAACGTTATTACAGTATCTCTCTGCGCCCAGGAGATCCGCATAAAACAAAGAACTTGCGTTATATCCATCATTGAAGACATCACCGACCGCAAGAAAGCGCAGCAACAGATTGCCGATGCGCTGAATTACGCCGAAACCGTTTTCGAAGCTTCGCCGATTGGCATCGTCACGTACGAAGAATGCGGTAAAGCGATCTCCGCGAACAGCGCGGCCGCGACGATTGTCGGCTCATCAAATGAACAGGTGAGGAAGCAAAATTTCCGGGAACTCGAGTCATGGGAGCGGTCCGGTCTCAAGGATGCCGCGCTTGCCGCGCTCGCCCTGAACGAAGAAAAAAACATCGAAGTTCATGACGTCAGCACATTCGGCAAGGAATCGTGGCTTGCCGTGCGGTTTGTGCCATTCATGCATCAAGGTCGAAAAGAGTTGTTGACCATGTTATCTGACATCACCGAACGTAAAAGGGCCGATGAGGCCCTTGCGGCGGAAAAGGAGCGCCTTGCGGTGACCCTGCGCAGCATCGGCGACGCCGTGATCGCCACCGATGTGCGTGGAAACATCCTGCTCATGAACAACGTGGCGGAAATGCTCACGGGCTGGCCGTTCGATGAAGCCGAAGGCAGGCCGTTGTCCGATGTTTTCAACGTAATCAATGAATTGACGCATGAGAGTCTGGAAAATCCGGTTGACAAGGTGATTTCATCCGGCAAAATCATAGAACTTGCAAACCATACGCTCCTTGTATCGCGCGACGGCGCGGAGCGGGTCATTGCCGACAGCGGGGCCCCGATTAAAAACAAGAACGGGAAGACCATCGGCGTTGTGCTGGTATTCCGCGACATAACCGAAAAACAAAAATTCATGGACGCCATTCAACACACCGCAAAACTCGAATCCCTCGGCATCCTGGCGGGCGGCATCGCCCACGACTTCAACAACCTGCTTACCGGGATTTTCGGTTACATCGACCTGGCACGTACCGTGTCGAAGGAAGCAAAAATTAAGGAATACCTTGAATCAACGCTTGCTTCAATGCACCGCGCGCGGGCGCTTACCCTGCAACTGCTGACTTTTTCAAAGGGCGGCTCTCCGGTGCAGAAAACAACGCAGATAATTCCCTTCGTCCAGGAGGCTGTGGAATTCGCGCTCAGCGGGTCGAATATTTCGTACCGCTTCGATCTGGCCGAAGACCTGCGGCCATGCAATATCGACAAAGACCAGATCGGCCAGGTCATTGACAACATCGTCATCAATGCAGAGCAGGCGATGCCCGGCGGCGGGGACATTGAAATATCGGCCCGAAATTTTTCTTTTGGAGAAAAAGAACATCCTCAATTGGCCAAAGGCGACTATGTGAAGGTGTCGATCAAAGACCATGGAATCGGTATACCAAAGGACATCCTGCCGCGCATTTTCGACCCTTTCTACACCACGAAAATAAAAGGGCATGGCCTGGGGCTGGCCACCTGTCATTCAATCATCAACCGGCACGGCGGATGCATCGAGGTTGAGTCGGAGCAGGGAAGGGGCAGCACGTTTCATGTGTACCTTCCCGCCTCTTTGGAAGCCGTCGTGGCGAGCGCCGCCGCAATTGTAAAGCACAGGGGCAGCGGCACGATCATCGTGATGGATGACGAGGACGACGTGCGGTCCGCGGTCCGGGAAGTGCTTGAATCCCTGGGATACGCGGTTGCGTGCAAAAATGACGGCAGGGAAGCCCTTGATTTTTTCATAAGCGAAACCAAGGCCGGGCGCACCTTTGCCGCGGTGATTTTCGACCTTACCGTTCCCGGCGGCATGGGCGGGGTGGAAGCGGTCAGGGAAATCAGGAAATTAAACAAGGTCATACCGGTGTTTGTGGCCAGCGGTTACGCCGATAATTCCGTCATGAGAAACCCGGCCGAACACGGTTTTACGGCAAGCATTTCCAAACCGTTTACAATTGCGGAGCTTTCGGAAATGTTGAACAGGAACGTGAAAAGTAATGAATAAAGGAGGGCTTGCGTGCAAACAATCCTCGGTGCCCAGCCAGGAAATTGGGAAAGGATGTATATATGGTTAAAACCGTCTTCAGCCGGACGCTGTTTGCAGCGTGTTTGCTGCACCTTTCATGCGCGTCGTCTTTTGAATCGATGGACTTCAATTCGATAGATTCGCGGTCATCGCCTTTTTACAAAAACATCATCGGCAGCGTGGACTATTACGCGGTGTCCTATGATGGAAAGCCTCCGATGGAACAGAAAAACAGGGAATGTTTTTTCGAATTCCTTGACAACGGATGGTTCTTACAGTGGAAATCGCAGAGGAGCACATTGACAGAATGCCAGCGCGGACTATGGGCCATAGAGGACTCCACGCTGATATTGAAATATATGGAAACGTCCGTTCCGGTCACGATAACCAAAGATACGGTACATTTTATCCCCAAAGAATATTCGGTCACATGGCCCCTGTGGAAAATCACGGGAGACAGCCTGGTGACCCGGCAAAAGAGCGGTTTCACGAGCTCTTTTCCCCGAAGGCCTCCGCATAATCCGGACATTTCAAAGCCCTGCAAGAGGAAGTTTGTTTTGGGAGAAGAATAAAATAAAATTTAAAGCCGGAAAATCACCGCGGCGGCGTGGAAGAATTATATTTGCCGATAGGTATGATTACACGCAGGGACATGCTCAAATGCGGCGCCGCTTTCATCGGGGGCGCCGCGATAACGCCGTGCTTTGCTAAGGGCAAAGACGCAGGACATCCCGCGCTCTACTGGCATTCCATGGGCGACGCGGTGGGGTGCGAGCTTTGTCCGAATGAATGCATGCTTGATGAAGGGAAAACGGGCGTCTGCCGCACGCGGCGGAACGCAAGCGGGTCGCTTGTCACCGACGCCTATGCCAACCCATGCACCGTTAACGATGACCCGATTGAAAAAAAGCCCCTGTTCCACGTGCTGCCCGGAGCGCGGGCGTTTTCCGTGGCGATCGCCGGGTGCAATCTCCGCTGTCTTAATTGCCAGAATTACACGATCAGCCAGGTCACCCCGGCGGAAACCGAAACCATGTTCCTGCCCCCTGAAAAAGTGGTGGAAGAAGCGCGGAAGCAGGCATGCACGGCCATAGCCTATACGTATTCGGAACCCATCGCGTGGTATGAATATGTTCTTGACACATCAAAAAACGCCCGCCAGGCGGGCTTGAAAAACCTGTTGATAACCGCCGGGTACATCAACGACGCGCCTCTGCGGGAACTGGCGCCTTTCATGGACGCCGCGAACATCAACCTCAAGACTTTCGACACTGCGCTCTCCAAGAAACTCAACGGCGCGAAATTGCGACCCGTGCTTGACACGCTGGTCGCGGCGAAAAAATATGGGATTTGGGTGGAAGTCACGAACCTTGTCGTCCCCGGCTGGACCGACGACATGAAAATGGTCCGCGCGATGTGCGCGTGGGTCAAGCAGAACCTCGGCGACGACACGCCGCTGCATTTTTCGCGGTTTTTCCCCATGTATAAACTTGCGAACCTTTATCCTACCCCGACGGAGGTATTGCTGACGGCAAAAAAAATCGCCCTGGAGGAAGGCCTCAAATTCGTATATATCGGCAACGTGGCGGAAGCGGATTCGAACACCTATTGCCCGAAATGCAAAAAACCGCTCATTGTCCGCGACGGTTTCATCATAAAAACATTCGCGATCAAAAACGGGGCCTGCCCGTTTTGTAAAACGCCGATCAAGGGGATTTGGGCTTAGCCGCCCGGATATACAGCGAACCCGCGATTTCCCGGACAAGGGGGACGCGTTCGACGGCCGCGCACAACGGTATAAAAACCGGCAACAGCATAGCGGGTATCCGGGGATGAAGGAAATCAACGGGCGTGATTGAAATCCCCGTAAATCCATGCCCGATGAGCGTGCGCTTCAACCGCCAGGCAAAAAAGGCGGTCTCATCGGGCGAATCGCCCAGGGCTTTTTTGATGAAAGGCACGCTCTTTTGCAGCATGATCTGCGGGTTGAGCATATTGGGCTCGGCGAAAACGAGCGCGCCGCCCGGCCGCAAAACACGGTAAAATTCCCGCAAGGCCCTACTGACGTCAAGATGATGGAGCGCCGAACTCCCGATTATCGCGTTGAAAGTCCGGTCTGAAAACGGCAGAGCATACGCATTTGACAATGAGAACTTGACATAGGGAGACCGGACCCCGTCCCGCGCCGCGCGCAGTAATTCCATGGAAACATCGATTGCCGTTACGGGAGCGGGGATTCTCGCGAGTTCCTTCGTCAGGTACCCGGTCCCGCAGCCGATTTCCAGGACCGTCATTCCGGGCGCGATTCGGGATATAAGCATGTCCACGCGCCTGCGCCACCGCAGTCTGCCCGCCGGCGTTTCCCAGTTCCAGATTTTCCCGGCATCATGGCCGATTAAAAATTTCCCGTGGGCGATTTCGTTCCGTAACCGTTTGTCACCGGCGCTTTTCATGACGCACCTATACTTTTATATGAACGTTATCTTCCTGGCCGCAAGCAAAAGCATGCGGAACAGCAGGAGCCCGTGCCGCCAGCGCCGGATATTGGTTGTTCCATAGGTCCGCGGCTTGTATTGCACGGGTATTTCGACGATTTTCATGCCCAGACGGCACGCGCCGAAGATGAGGTCAAAATCGCCGAAGGGGTCGAACTCCCCGAAATACGACCTGTGCGCCGCGATTTTTGCGTAGTTTTCCCGCGAAAGCGCCTTTGTCCCGCAGAGCGTGTCCTTGAACCTCTGGCCCGTGAGAAAAGAAAACATGGTCGCGAAAAACCTGTTGCCGACGATATTCCAGAACCTCATGGCTTTTCCGGGGACCGGATAGACGAGCCTGCTCCCGTTGATGAATTCCCCTTTGTCGGCGATCAGGGCATGGAAAAATTTCGGCAGGTCTTCGGGCATGACCGACATATCGGCGTCGAGGACCATGAGAAAATCCCGGGAAGCCAGGTCAAAACCTTTCCGGACCGCGTCCCCTTTACCATTCCCGTCCTGCCGGGCCGCGATAATATGGATTTTCGGCGAATATTTTCTTTCCATGTCCCGCAAAATCAGCCAGGTGTCGTCCCGTGAATGGCCTTCGATGAAGATAAGCTCGTCATCGGGGCCCATTGCGGGTATCCGCCTGATGAGGTCTTCCAGGGTGCCGGCCTCATTTCTGGCGGGGATTATGATTGAAACGGACGGCGCCGATTGGTTCCGCTTCTTTTTGAGCGGACGCGCCACCAGAACATTGATCATGGTGAAAAGCCGGAAAAACGGAAGCGGCGCAAGGTATCGGTTAATCAGGTTGCTCAGTAAAGGAATGTATATCGGACAGAGAACGCGGTGGCCCCTCTGCACCGGTTCAAAATCGGTCAAACGGAGGAGGTTGTCGATATCTTCATGGGATATCCAGTTCTGTTCGGGCGTACGGTGGCGCATATGCAAACGCGTGGCAAGCCGCATGAGCGGCCTCCACAGGCTGCTGTAATAGGTAATGATTACCCGGGTATGCGGCTGGCACACGGAATGCAATTGCCCGAGCAGGCTTTGAAGATCGTTTTCGTAATGTAAATTCCCGTTGAGCACAAGGAAGTCCGGCTTGAAATCCCCGATCTCCCGCGGGGACGACAGGACATTTTTTCCAGATCCGGATTTTGGGCAATACTGCGCCATGCGCGCATTGGGAAACAGGTTTATGAGCAGGTCGTGGTGCGGGGAAATTTCAATTCCCGAGGCATCCGGCGGCGCATAAAAAGAAATGTACCTGAATAAAAGCTTGTAAAAATAAGATTTCATCGGCAGAACCCCCACGGCCTTCTGCCGTATTTTAACAAGTTCATTTTCATGGTTTGCGGGGGGCTGTGTTTATAAAAATTCCAGTAAATCCCGGAAGAAATCCCCCACGGATCGTTGAGCGCGGGCCCCAGCGCGACCATGCCGTTTCCGAAGACCGTTACGGCAAGAAGAAAAGTCATCGTTACCGTAAGCGGCCGCGAAAGTTTCCGGACCGAAAATGCCTGAAACAGGCGGGTGCAGGAAAAGAGAAAGACAACGAACAACGGTTGGTAAAGGCGGGCGATCCAGGTCCCGCGCATCTGCCATCTGAAATCATACGGCGGCGCGCAATTGTTGAAAAAGAACACCAAGGCAACGCTCGCGAACAGGCAGGATTCCGGAAGTGTCAATAGTTTTTGACGGACGCGGGCGGCGACGATCAATGAGACGGTGAACAGGAGCGGCAAAAACAAAAAGCTTGAAAAGAAATAATTATACATCAGATTTTCAGGCAGCCTTTTCAGCAATTCCAGCCATTGCGGAAAATCGACGGGCCGGAAATAGCTTTGCAGAATGACCGAATATGCACGGCTGTTTTCGCTGGCAAACGAGGCCCTCAGGCCGTAATGCGCCACGCACCACCACAGCGCCGGGAATGCAAGCATCCCCAGGACCATAACGGGGAGTTGAACATACTTTTTCCTGAACGCCAACAGTAAAAAAGCGGCCGTTCCGAAAAAAATGAGCAGATCATAGCCTAGAAAAAGAAATCCCATGCCAAGGGACGTTATCAACACATTGCTCATTGAGGTGTATTTATTCAGTTTCCATAACAGCATGTAAAGCCAGAGACAGCCCGGTACGATGAATGCATATAGAAAAGGTTGCCCGCTGTAATACGTGATACCGGGATATAATGCCAGCAGCCACATTCCCGCAATCGCCCCGCCTTCTCCGTTTGTCCGGAGAGCAAATAATGCGAAGCTTACAAATGCCAGAATTGTAAGGAGGAAATTAAAAATCAGGCCCCCAAAATCATGCTTAAAAATTTTCATGAGCGGATAGGCGATGCCGTTATAGAGTATTCTGTGCAGGACCGGACTGCGCGTCCATGTTGACCGTGGTTTGCCGTCGAGAAGGCAGAACACCGCGGAAAACTGGTAATAATCCCCGTTGAACAGGTAATGACATGCGGGATCGACCAGCGGATAGTCCGGGGGAAAATTCACCGTATTGGCATAGGGTGAAAGCGTTCCCGTGGACAAATACATGGCAATACAAAGAATAGCGATGGCAGCCAGGAAATGGACTTTGAACGCTTTGGATGATTTTTCAAACCATTTGAAAAATATTGTTATTACGTGGAACAGAGAATCGTTCATAAGGAACTGAACAATGCATACGGAAAGCAAAAACAGGCACATCCAGGTGTTTAATCGCATGACCGAAGGTATTTTGCGCGCATGAGGAAAAAAATACAACAGCCCTGAAAACCCGATTTCAAGCACGATAAAAAACAGGAGCAATCCGCCGAGGATCTTTAAGGATTTGATTTTTTGCGGATCGTGAAAGGCCATGCGTTCAGGTCCATATGCAGGATTTTCTGTAATAACCGGAATAGTTAATTTTAATATATATTTACACTATGTTTCATTATAAAAGATTCAAAATAACAATCGGGGTGATTTGTATGATCTCTCTGAACGCGTTTGCCGCTGAAGGGACGGTCCGGCAACCGGCCGTTGCTGGCCAGTTTTATCCCGACAGGCCGGATTCGCTTAAAAATGAGGTGCAACTGTTTCTTGCGCATGGTCCAAAAATTGCCTCATATCCCGTTATGCTCATCAGCCCGCACGCCGGATATGTTTTCAGCGGGCCCGTGGCCGGAAAAGGGTACTCGACAATCAATAAGAATATCAAGACCGTGATCATCATCGGGCCCTCCCATCATGTTGGGTTCTACGGTTTGTGCATCACGGATGTTGACTACTATCAGACCCCGTTGGGAAACGTGCCGCTTGAACAGACCATAATAAGCAAACTCAGAAAAAGCCCCCTTGTCCATGTTATTCACCCGGCTGACGATTCCGAGCACAGCCTTGAGGTGCAGGTGCCGTTTCTTCAGGAAAGGCTTTCTTCATTTTCCATCGTTCCCATCATTACGGGAGAGGTCGATCCCGCGGAGGCGGCGGGCCTAATTTACCCTTTTGTAAACGATACGACGCTTCTCGTGGCCTCGTCCGACCTTTCGCACTACCACAGCTCGTCCGAGGCCAAGGCCATTGATGCGAAGACAATCCACACCATCCTTTCGGGGGACGCCGACGGGTCTATTGACGCATGCGGAAAGACCGCCATCCGCGTGGTCATGCACTGCGCGAAAAAATTAAACTGCGAACCGCAGCTTCTTGACGCCAGGAATTCCTTCGAAACCGCGCCCCACTACGGTCCCGAAAACCGGGTGGTAGGATATGCTTCGATAGCGTATTTGAAAAAGAAGTAGGTAAGTTCAGTCGTACCATTAAACCCCGCGACCAATCGGCATGCGTAATTTTATCAGAATATTAGCATGGATTCCATGCGCTTTCTTCGTTTGTGTTTTTTCATTCGATTGCGCATTCAACAAACCGCTGGAACCGCAAGCGGCCGTAAACGTCCCGGGAATGCGGAAAATTCCCGCGAACGGCAAAAGCTTTCTCCAGGGAGCGAACGATTCCCTGGCGTCAATCGACGACCTGGAAAAACCTCCGATGGAGGCCGGCTTCAGCTATGATTTTTGGATTGATACCACGGAAGTGACGCAAAAAGAATATCAGGACATTACCGGATCGCAACCGTTACCCGATTCGGCGACAATAGGAAGGGGCGGGCAATTCCCGGTTTCGTACGTTTCGTGGTACGACGCGGTCCTTTTTTGCAACCTGAAAAGCAAGAAGAACAATCGCGATACCGTGTACAGTTATTTCGGCAAGAAATCGCTGAATTCGGGAAGCGTGTTCGACATGACGGGCGTGAGAATACAGTATGACAAAAACGGTTATCGGTTACCGACCGAATCGGAGTGGGAATTCTGCGCGCGCGAAGGAACGTCGACCATTCCATCGCCCGGTCTGGCGGACAGTTCGCAGGCTCGGGCGGCGGCCTGGTTCGACCAGAATTCCTCGAATACGACGCATCCGGTCGCGCAACTGAAGGGGAACAAATTCGGACTGTACGACATGGCCGGGAACGTGTATGAATGGACAAACGACTGGAAAGGCCCCTATGCCGCCGAAACGATAACGAATTCCATCGGCGCGCCTCTTCCAAACAGCTATATCGAAAAAGTGATGAAGGGCGGATCGTTTAAGCATGGGTTTATCTATTTACGTCCATCACGACGGGGCGCGGTTTATCCCGTGACTTTGTCAACGACGGCCGATTTCATCGGATTTCGCTGCGCGTGCGGGATTATCCCCGTTGCGCGCTATTGCGTTGCGGACACGACGGCGATCGTTACCAATCCCGTTGACCTCGTCATCAGCAATGTAACGCCGTTTTTAGGGACCAATCGCGCCAGGCTTGTTTTTACCAATGTGACCGGATCGGCCCGGACCCTATGTTTCGTCGATTTCAACAAAGCCGTGCCCACGATTTTCGAGTTTACCGACATGACCGATGTTTTTGTTC
Organism: Chitinivibrionales bacterium; assembly: GCA_049684795.1. Lineage (GTDB taxonomy): Bacteria > Fibrobacterota > Chitinivibrionia > Chitinivibrionales > FEN-1185 > JBAVGL01. The sequence goes on from JBAVGL010000071.1 coordinate 12,238, forward strand.
CCGCAATTTCCCCGGACGGGAAATTCGCCGTTTTTTGCAACCGGGGCGAGGGCGTGTCGGGAACGGCGCAGGTTTCCATACGGTCGCTTGACTCCACTTCACGGCCCGCGTGGGGCCTGGGCGCCGACAGCGCCTTTGTCCCGCGATGGCGGGTTGACCAATTGACGGGGGACACGTTTCTGGTATATACGAATTCGTCGGTCGACAACGCCAGCTCGGTGTGGCCTTCAACCGGGACCATACTCCAGCACATGACCGGAGGAAGACCGTACGGAACGCCCAGAGTTCTCATTGGAAACGGGAGCTTTCATGACGGGTTGTCGTCATCCGGTCAATATGTAGCCACCGGATATACGCGATGCGTCATGAGGGACTTGATCGATTCATGGGAACACCAGCTTTTTGTTTCGCCCTATAACGGCAAAAACGCTTCCGGATCGAGCCAGGTTTGCAATGTGTCTATATCCCAGGACCTTTTGCATCCCGACCGTTGCATGTTTCTTGACTTTGGATGCCCCGACCAGATAAGCTCGCTTACGCAATCCACGTATGGGCCGCACGAATATCTTTTTATATCCGAGTTTGCCGGCACCACGCTTTCCTGGTTTAAATGTCCGTCCGGGGAATCGTCCTGGGACTTTCCCGAATGGTCGAATGTCGCTCAGTTCGCGGTCGCGAGCGCGCGAAACGGCGGGGACGACGCGCACGCCATTTATTTCGTTAACCTTGCGAGCGGCGCTTCGGCCCAGGTGGCGCAAGGGACCGAACTTGAAAATCCCGGCCTCTGGATTGACAACACAAATATTCCGCCGCCGGATTTTCAGCTCTCGCTTGACAGCCTTGGGATCTATGATGATCCGCTTCTTTCCGGAGACCAGGTCCCTTTTTCTTTTAAGATGCATTATTTCTGGAGGAGGCACGCTAGCCTCAACGCGGTATTCGTCGGAAGCTCACAGGTTTTATGCGGCATTGACTGCACGAAATTTACGGGAATCCGGGCGTTAAACCTTGCGTGTTGCGCCGCGGGGATAGCAACCGGCGCGAATTTGATCCGTGATTATATTCTTCCGGATTGCCCGGAAATCAAGATCATCGGAATAAGCAGCTCGGTGTTCTGGTTCGATAATCCCGGCGGAGACGGCGACGACAGCTGGAACTCGGCCGTCGTAAATACAAAGGGCTTCAACTATGATAAGAACCATGATTTTTGGCAAGACAGCGTTCCGGCCCAGTTTGACGCATACATCGGTAACGCGCCTTTTTTAAATTGCAGCAGCGAGGATACTTTTGGCATGTCAACGGACCCCTGCGGCGGCTGGGGAGGCGGCAGTCCGAACCTTATGGGAGACATTACCTGGACGGTCAACGATTCTAATTATATAAATAATATCGCGTTACTCAAGCGCCTCATTCAAGACCTCGCGGCAAGGAAAGTGCATTTGCTCATGATTAATTTCCCCGAAAGTCCTGCATATAAAAACACCGACCATTACGCCATGGACGGCGCGTCATGGCCGACCGGGATGGCGGTGGTCCGGCAGTTGGAGGCGCTCCAGGACAGCAGCCCTTATTTCCACTTTTATGACGCGTACCAGAACGGCAACCATGATTACACCGACGCGGAGGCGCAGAACTGGAACCATCTTTGCCCCGCGGGCGCGGCCAAGCTTTCAACGAGGCTGGATTCGCTCATTCACACGATCCTGCGGCAATAATTGACGGGATTTTTCCGTTGCCCCTAAGACCGCCTAATTGTCCGCACGCGCCGGAGATGTCCTGACCGCGGCTTTTTCGTATGGTAGCGGCGACGCCGCGGTTGAAAAGAGCGTCGGCAAAATCCTTGAGCGCGCGCTCCGATGGGGACGCGGTTCTTTTTCCGCTTGACGGATTGACTGGAATGACATTGACCTTGCAGTTGAGGCCCTTTAATAATGAAGCGAGCGCGCTCACGGCAACGGGGGAATCGTTTTCTCCTTCGATGAGAACATATTCGAACGTCACGGGCCGGTTGGTTTTTTTGCTGTAGCGCTTCGCGGTTTCAATTAAGGAGGCGATCGGGTATTTCTTATTGACCGGCATGATTTTTTCGCGGTCTTCATCGCGCCAGGCGTTAAGCGAAATGGCGAGGCCGATGGTGAGATTATGCTCCATGAGCCTTTCGATCGAAGGGATGACTCCCGCCGTGGAAACCGTGATCCGGCGGGCGCCGATATTAAAGGCCTCCTCGGCCATGATAATGCGCAGGGACGACATGAACGCGTCGAAATTAGACAAGGCCTCGCCCATTCCCATAAACACGATGTTCGTGACGAGCTTATCGCCGTTTGAAGCGCAGTGATCGTTGATGCCGATGAGCTGGCCGATTATTTCGTCCTGCCGGAGGTTTCGGACAAAACCCATCGCTCCGGTTTCGCAGAACACGCACCCCAGCGCGCAGCCCAGTTGCGAGGAGATGCACGCCGTGCGGCGCTGGCCGTCGCACAAAAGCACGCTTTCGATGACGCCGTCGCCGTTAAAAGTTTCAAACCCGAATTTTTCCGCGTCCTTGCGTTTGGATTGTATATGGTACAATGTTTTGAGCTTTTTAATTGAATAGCGTTCGTTGAAAAGACGGACGCTTTCCTTGGAAATATTTTTCATTTCCCCGAAGGAATTCACGCGTTTCTGGTAGAGCCATTTGGTGATTTGTTTGGCGCGGAATTTCGGCTCTCCGAGGAGGCCGAGGCTATTTGACAATTCGGCAAGCGGCAGGTTTGTTATCGAAATGAGGGCGTTGTTCGGGGCAAAGGTCATACGATGAAAATAAATCATGCTGGCGCCATGCACGAAGGAGCGGTTAAATCCCCCACTCCTTTTTACACTGCGCGATCATGAACTCCAGGCGCGCGTCATACGTGTGGAGCTTAAGCACCTTTTCCCTCCCGGCCAGGGCGATGCGGCGCCGTTCCTCGTCGTGCTCGCAGTAGTAATCGATGAGTTCCATGCATTCCGGCCATGACGAGAATTCGACCAGTTCGCGGTCAGGGCCTTCGGTGATGAAATACCGGCTGTTAAGGGGCCTTTGTTCGGTGAGCACGAACGCCCCGCCCGCCTTGCAGTCGAATATCCGCTGCGTAAAGGACGTCCTGATCTGGACTCGGTTGATGTTGAGGTTGACTTTCGTGGAACGGTAATAGGAACAGAGATTGGTGTAGTAGCATGCGTCGGTGGAGACCAGGGCCGGGTCGATGGACTTTGACCAGTAAATGTCCCCGAAACAGGTGAAGCGGTCCTTGAAATGTCTGGCAATTTCGACGATAAAATCCCTGCGGTAAAAATATCCCACGGTCCATTCCATGAGGAAAAGGAATTTATCGCGATCAAGCACAGTTTTGATTTCCCATAAACCGGGATTGTTGAGCAGGTACGATTTAAGGTCCGCGGTTGAGGGGCCATTACAATACATGGTTTTTAACGTATTTAAGAGAGGGGCGAAATTTTCCAGCTCTTTCCGGATTTCTTCGGTGCATAACGACTCAAACCATTCAAGCGAGGAATTGCCAACGAAGGCCACGTCCCTTTTGATATCAACTTGCCCTTCGAGGTTGAAATACAAGGGGTCGACGGCAAGAGGAAGGAAACAGGCCTTTCGGCCCCGTTGCCGCAATGCGGGGACAAAAGAATCTTCGCTGACGAAATCGATGCGGTTTTTCGCAACGGGCGTTTGCCGCTTGTAAAAAATGTCCTCGTAAAAAGGGTCGTCGAGAAACCAGTTGCACAGGAACGAACCGCTTGACGCTATAAGATCGCACAGCACGCCCCGGAAATCGGTCCCCGCGTTATTTATTGAAATGACAAGCGCGGGAAGATATTGTTTTATCTGTTCGAAAACCGATGGCGCGCTTTCCGGCGGAAGGTGTTCCGGTATCGCCGTGATTACTGGCCTGATGTCGGCGCGCTTCTTCAGGGCGTTTTCGACTTCCTGAGCGAGGAATGTTTTTGACTTGAGGAAGAGGACGTTCATACTCTGTTACTATACAACAATGCGAAGAAATTGTATAGAGGGAACAAAGAATGCCTCTATGCCGCATGGGGCGGAAACAATTTGATTTTATATTGTTGTATTTGTTGAGGTCGGTGGCATCGGGCATACGGGGGTTTAGGAAAGAAGATCGGGCAACGCGATTTACGCGATTCTATTAATGGTCAAGCAAATACTAATCGTCCCCGCGGTTGAGGAATCGACCGCCCCAACTCCTTTGCCGTTTCAATCCATTCATTAATGATCACTTCAACATTCTTTAAAGCTTCTTCATAGGTCTTTCCGTCCGCCGCACATCCGGCCAACTCAGGGATTTCCGCGATAAAAGCCTTGTCCTCATCGGACCAGTAAATAATGATCTCAAATTTAACCATTGTTCAAAACTCCAATCCGGTATTTTATCAATACGTTTCGTATTTGCTTGACTTGACACGGTTTTGCCGTTGAGTCTTTGGGTTGAATGTTGAGAATTTCAGTGACATTTTCTAGTGTATAAATGTGGTGACTTCCTTTTATTCGTTCCGCAAACCCAAGGTATTGAAGCAAATTGCACAGTTCGGTAAAAGGTATATTCGCATCTGACCTGCCTCCAAGTACCATCCAAAGCAATTTATCTCGTTTGCTCATAAACCTAAATATACCTTAGTGACAAATAATTTTCCAGCCTTCTAAAAGGGGAAAGCGATATTTTGCCTTCTGCCGCGCTTTGTTCTTACAGTCGGCGCAGAAATGTGCTGTGTATGTTCTATGAAAGGGCAGACTATTGAAATGTTATTTTTGCCGGTTTTTAGCTCCCTTCTCACAAGGGAAAATGTAAGCGTTTCATTTGACAAGTTAATAAGTTTAGCCCATCTCCGCACGTCTAAGAGCCGTGTGA
>JBAVGL010000072.1:0-31288 GCA_049684795.1 Chitinivibrionales bacterium
GATATTGTGCACGCCCACCAGTTCAAGAACCGCGCGCGCCGGACCGCCCGCGATGACGCCGGTACCCGGGCCAGCCGGTTTGAGGAGTATCTGCCCGGCGCCATACCGCCCGATGATTTCGTGGGGAATAGTGCCGCCCACGACGCTGACGGAAAATATGTTTTTCTTAGCGTTCTCAACCGCTTTACGGATCGCATCGGTAACGTCGTTTGCCTTGCCCATGCCGATCCCCACCCTGCCGTTGCCGTCACCCACGGCCACAAGGGCGTTAAAGCCGAAACGTCTGCCGCCCTTGACGACCTTTGCGACGCGGTTCACGGAAATCAATCTATCGATCAACTTCGCATCACTGCTTGAAGAAATTCCTACCTCGGTTTCCAAATCAAAAACCCCTTTCCGCAATGTATTCGTGCGTTGTAAGGGCACGGCATGCCGTGCCCCTGCGATTGGGCGGGCCCAAGGCCCGCCCCTCCATTAAAATTGCAATCCTTTTTTCCGGGCCGCTTCCGCCAGCGCCTTTATCCGGCCGTGGAAAGCGTAGCCTTTTCTGTCGAAAACGACTTTTTCGATGCCTTTTTCCTTGGCTTTTTCGGCGACAAGTTCCCCGACAAGCTTCGACACCTCGGTTTTGGACATTTTCTTTTTGTCCGTGATTTTTCCGGCGATTTCTTTGTTGGTGCTTCCCACCTGCACAAGCGATGCGCCGGCGATGTCGTCGATGATCTGAACGTAGATGTGGTTCAGGCTCCTGCGTACGCTCAACCGGGGACGCTGCCGCGTGCCGGCCACGCGCTTGCGTATGCGAAAGGCCCGTTTTTTCCGTTCCACGACTTTGTCTGTCATAATCGTCCTTTGTATTTTTAATTCGGGCACGGCCCGCCGTGCCCCTACGTATTTATCCTGGTCATCCTGTAATCCCGTAATCGTGTATTATTTACCCGCCGCCTTGCCCACCTTGCGGCGTATGTGTTCGTCCATATACCTGATGCCCTTTGCCTTATATGGCTCGGGAGGGCGCACTTTGCGCATTTCCGAGGCGACCCTGCCCACCATTTCCTTGTCCGCCCCTTCGATGGAGATCCTGGTCGGGGTCTCGGTTTTGAGCGTTATGCCCGCGGCCGCCTTGATGACGACAGGATGCGAATAGCCCACCACGATATTGATGCTGTCACCCTTGACTTCCGCCTTGTAACCAACGCCTTCGATGTCAAGCACTTTCCGGTACCCTGTTGTAACGCCCGTGATCATGTTGCTGACGAGCATGCGTGTAAGGCCCCACAGCTGCATGGAAATCCTGTCGCGCCCGGCGGTGCAGACCACCTGACTGTCGGCCACGGCGACTTTTACCTGTGGAGAGTAATCACGGCTAAGCGTTCCTTTGGGGCCCTTAACGACGACCTTTCCATCGGTTATTGTTACGTCGACCCCCTTGGGGATCGGAATCGGTTTTTTTCCTAAACGGGACAAAATTCTGACTCCTTTATCGTTTTTATTTTCATGGGCGGTATCCTGATCCGTTTTGTACGGGCGGGGTTTACCCTTGCCCATTTATTTTTTGGGCGGACGCAAGGCCCGCCCCTACAATTACCACACCTTCCCTAAAATTTCGCCGCCAACGTTCTGGGCACGGCATTCTCTATCGGTAGGCACGCCTTTTGACGTGGAGACAATCGCGATGCCCATGCCGCTCCTGACTTTGGGTATCTTTCCAACTTCTGAGTAACGCCGCAGGCCGGGCGTGCTCACGCGCTGGATGCCCTGGATGGCGTTCTGCATCTGGTCGTCGTACTTCAGAAGCACTTTAATCACTCCCTGCCGCCCGTCGTCGACAAACGCGTACTTTGAGACGAAATGGTTTTCGAACAATATTTTAGTGATGTCTTTTTTCAGACGTGATGACGGGATCGTTACCGTCCTTTTTTTCGCCCCGATGGCGTTCCTGATCCTCGTGAACATGTCGGCAATCTGGTCCGTTAACATTGGGTAAACCCCTTGATTGGTTCCTGGTTCATCGTTTAAAAAATCCTACCAGCTCGACTTGACCACTCCCGGTATCACCCCGGAAAGCGCCATCTCGCGGAAGCATATCCTGCACAGCCCGAAGCGGCGCAGATACCCTCTTTGGCGTCCGCAGCGCCTGCACCGGTGATATGCGCGTACCTTGAATTTCGGTTTCTTATTGCATTTTTCGATCATCGCTTTTCGTGCCACTCGCTCATCTCCTCTGGTTCGCGTGTTTATTTACGGAAAGGCATTCCCAATTCTTCGAGCAGACCTAACGCCAGTTCGTCCTTTTTCGCCGTCGTGCAGATGCAGATGTCCATGCCCGACACATTGGTTATTTTGTCGCGGTCTATTTCGACAAAGACGATCTGCTCCTTGACGCCGAGCGTATAATTGCCATGGCCGTCGAAAGCCTTCCTCGGCAGTCCCCTGAAATCGCGGATACGCGGTATGGTGACGGAGACGAGCCTGTCGAAAAATTCGTACATGCGGCTGCCCCTTAGGGTGACTTTGCACCCGATGGCCTGGCCCTTGCGCAGCTTGAAATTTGAAATTGCTTTCTTGGCGCGCGTGACCACGGGTTTCTGGCCCGAAATATCGCGCAGCACGCCCACCGCTTCGTCGATAAGTTTCGCGTCCTGTACGGCGCGCCCCACGCCCATGTTAATCACGATTTTTTCGAGACGCGGCACCTGCATCACGTTTGAAAAACCGAACTTCTGCTTGAGAGCGGGGACCGCTTCCTTGAAGTATTTTTCCCGCATTCTTGACATTTTATGTGCTTCCGGTTTCAATCTATCTGCTCCTTGGCCTTTTTAGAGAACCTGACCCGTTTTCCGTTTTCCAGGACCTGCATGCCCACCCGAGTCGCCTTGCCCGTTTTCGGACAGAGCAACATGAGGTTCGACATATGGATTGGCGCTTCTTTCTGGACGATACCGCCCTGTTGGTTGGTCCGGTTCGGTTTCGTATGACGCTTGATCATATTGCGCGCTTCGACAATGGCCCTGTTTTTTCCGGTATGGACCTTGATGATCCTTCCGGTAAGGCCCTTGTTGTCGCCCGCTATGATCATGACCGTATCATTTTTCCTCAAACGTAATGGCATGGTGACCTCTCTCCCGTGCTCAAAGGACCTCTGGTGCAAGTGAAACGATGCGCATGAACTGCTTTTCGCGCAATTCCCTGGCCACCGGACCGAAGATACGGGTGCCCCTGGGTTCGTTGGTGTCGTTGATCAGGACCGCGGCGTTATCGCTGAAACGGATATAGGTGCCGTCTTTGCGTCCGTATTCCTTCTTTGTCCGTACGATGACCGCGCGCGCGACCTCGCCTTTTTTCGCTCCGGCATTGGGGATCGCGTCCTTGACCGCCACGATAATGATGTCCCCGATGTATGCGTAACGCCTGCGTGTCGCGCCGAGCACTCTGATGCACTGCACCCTTTTTGCCCCGGAATTATCGGCAACACTTAATTGAGTCTGAACCTGGATCATTGTGCCCCTCTTATTTCGCTTTTGTCACGATTTCTTTGACGTTCCATCGTTTTGTCTTGGAAAGCGGCCGTGTTTCAACAATGCGTACGACGTCTCCCGCGCTGCATTCGTCTTTTTCGTCGTGCGCAACATACGTCTTGTTGCTCCGGACGATCTTCCCAAATTTGGGATGGATGATCTGACGGCTGACCTTCACGATCACCGTTTTCTGCATTTTGTCGCTTATGACCACGCCAATTCGTTCTTTACGCGCATTTTTTTCGGCCATTCCCTACCTCTATTTGGTTTTTCCCGTTAAAGACGGGGTTGATGACGAAGCTTGTGACGGGGTCGATGACGAAGCCGCCGCCGCCGGAGCCGCCGCTCGCGCCTTGTCTCCCATCAGTGTCTTTACACGCGCGATATCGCGTCGCACGATCCTTAATCGGACGGGATTGCTGAGCTGTCCCGTCTTTGCCTGAAAACGCAGATTGAAAAGCTCTTCCTCCAATACCGCCGACTTTTCCTGCAGTTCCCGCAGCGCCAATTGCTTGATTTCATGCATCTTCATGGTGGTTTGTCCTATTTTTCAAGTTCCACGAACCGTGTGCGGATAGGAAGCTTCTGGGACGCGAGCCGTATGGCTTCCTTCGCGATATCTTCCTTGACGCCCGACATTTCGAACATCATGGTGCCCGGCCTGACCACCGCGACCCAGCCTTCGGGGATGCCTTTGCCTTTTCCCATGCGCGATTCGGCGGGGTGCTTGGTATAGGGCTTGTCGGGGAAAATTCGGATCCATATTTTCCCGCCGCGCTTGATGAAACGCGTCATGGCGATGCGCGCCGCCTCAAGCTGCTTCGTGTCGATCCATCCGGGCTGCATCGCCTGCAGGCCGAACTCGCCGAAAGTGAGGCTGTTGCATCTGCTGGCAACCCCCCGCATTCTGCCCCTCTGCTGTTTTCTCCATTTTACTTTTGTTGGCGCGAGCATGTGTTCGTCCTCCTACATCGCGTGAGCCGGCTCTTTGGTTTTCGGCGCGTGCTTTTCCGACCGTTTGATGACTTCGCCTTTGCAAATCCATACCTTGACGCCGATCGTCCCGTAGGTCGTCACCGCCGTTGACGTCGCGTAATCGATGTCGGCCCGAAGCGTATGGAGCGGGATGCGGCCTTCCTTGAACGTTTCGGCGCGCGCGATTTCGGCGCCGTTGAGCCGTCCCCCGATGGAGATTTTTATCCCTTCGGCGCCCATCCTGATGGCCGTTGAAATCGCTTTCTTGATCGCTTTTTTATAGGACACCCTTTTTTCGAGCTGACGGGCGATATTATCCCCCACCAGTTGGGCGTCCATTTCCGGTTTCTTGACTTCTTTGATATTGAGCTGAATTTCCTTCTGTGTCAAATGCTGCAATTCCGCCTTCAAACGCTCGACTTCCTCGCCTTTTTTCCCGATGACGATTCCCGGCCGCGACGTGTGGATACCTACGGCCACCTTTTTCGCCGTGCGCTCGATTTCGATGAGCGCGATGCCGCCGTGTTCCAGGCGTTTCTTGAGATAATTGCGTATCAGAAGATCTTCGTAAAGATAGTCGGCCATCTTGTCTCGCGTGAACCAGTTCGACGACCAGGTCTTCGTGATGCCGAGCCGCAGACCGACGGGATGCGTTTTTTGACCCACCAGCTCCTCCTCTAATTAGACACGATAATGGTAATGTGGCACATCCTTTTAAGGATGCGGTACGCTCGGCCCTGAGCGCGGGGCCTGAAACGTTTGAGAACGGGGCCGTTGTCCACATTGATTTTCTTGATTTTAAGCTCATCGACGTTGATATGCGCGTCCGCATGCATGTTCTGCAAATTGGCCACCGCCGACTTGATGAGCTTTGAAATGTCCTTCGCCACGTCTTTTTTAACGCTGAATTCCAGCAGGTTGAGCGCTTCGCCCACCATCTTTCCCCTGATGGCATCGCACACCAGGCGGGCTTTTCGCGCGGTCTTCCTCAGATATTTACATGTTGCTTCGGCTTCCACTGGCTACTCCTCTTATGCTGCCGGTTCTTCGGTTACGACTTTATCGGTTTTGATATGGCCGCTATGGCCGCGAAAGGTACGGGTCGGGGCAAACTCGCCCAGTTTGTGACCCACCATGTTTTCCGATACGTATACGGGAATAAATTTGTTGCCATTATGCACGGCAAAGGTGAGCCCGACGAATTCGGGCAAAATCGTTGAACGACGTGACCATGTCTTGATGACTTTTTTCTGGCCGGTTTTGTTCATGTCCGTCACTTTTTTGGCCAGATGGTCGTCGATGAAAGGGCCTTTTTTAATTGAACGCGCCATTGTGTTTCCTTTTACGGGCGATTTGTTGGGGCACGTTGCAACGTGCCCTTACGTTAAATCTTATTTCGTTCGCCTGCTGATAATATATTTCTTCGATAATTTTCTTCTGTTTCTGGTCTTGAGACCCTTTGATTTCTGCGCCCACGGAGACATCGGATGGTTGCCGCCCTTTGATTTCGCCTCGCCGCCGCCCATGGGATGGTCGACCGGGTTCATGGCAACGCCGCGCACCGTGGGACGTATGCCCATCCATCGTTTGCGGCCCGCCGAGCCCAGAACGATGTTCATGTGTTCGGGGTTGCTTACCTGGCCGATGGTTGCCGTGCATTGTTCCCTGACGTTGCGGATTTCGCCGGAAGGGAGCCTGATCTGCACCATGTTGTTTTCCTTCGCGACGATTTCGGCGTAGGCGCCCGCGCTCCGGGCCATCTGCCCGCCCTTGCCCAGCTTGAGCTCGATATTGTGCACCTGTTGACCGGAAGGAATGTTCTTAAGCGGCATGCAGTTGCCTTCGGCGATGTCGCAGTTTTCCCCGGCCATGACTTTCTGCCCGACTTTCATGTTCACCGTGGCGAGAATATACGCGCGCTGCCCGTCGGGATACTTTACCAGAGCGATATAGCACGTCCGGTTCGGGTCGTATTCGATAGTCTCCACAACGCCGGCTATGTCGCGCTTGGCGCGCTTGAAATCGACGATACGGTAATAGCGCTTGCTGCCTCCGCCGCGATGGCGCACGGTGATGTGGCCGTCGCTGTTGCGGCCGCTGAACTTTTTCATCGATACGGTAAGCGGCCGGTATGGCTCGTTTGTCGTGATCTGATCGAATGACGCGGTCGTTTTGTATCGCAACACCGGCGTCAGCGGTCTGTAAGATCTTAATGTCATATTTTTTCGTCCCTATGATTTATTCTATTTTGGGCTGGAAAACCCAGCCCCTGCGATTTATTTGTACGGGCACGGCGCGCCGTGCCCCTACGTAAAAATTAAACCTCTCCAAATTTTGCTATTGTCTGGCCCTCGGCAAGACGAACGATCGCCTTTTTCCAGTCGGACTGGTAACCCGCGTGCTTGCCCATTCTCTTGAACTTTCCCTTGACGACCATGGTGTTGACCGAAACCACCTTCACGCCGAAAACTTTTTCGATCGCCTTTTTGATGTCGGGCTTCGCGGCCTTGGGGTCAACTTCAAAAACATATTTGTTTTGCGACGTGCGAAGCGCCGTGTTTTTTTCGGTGATCGAAGGATACCGGATGATGTTATGGAATTTGCTCACAGTTGTACCGCCTCTTCAACTTTTTGGACCAGTTCCTGCGCACCGAAAATGATGTTTTCGCTGTTCAACACATCGTATGCATTGATTTCGGATACCGGCCTGACCTGGAGGTTTTTGACGTTCCTGCCCGAAAGGTACACGTTTTTCCACCCACCGTCGACGATGAGCAGGTTTCTTTTGTCCGTGAGCGAAAGCGCGCTGAGCATCCCGGTGATTGTTTTGGTTTTTGGCGCGTCGCACGATATTTTATCGACTATAATGACTTTCTCCTCTTTTGCCCTGCAGGACAACGCGCTCTTGAGCGCGTTTCGTTTCATTGCCCTGGGGATCGTGGTGTAATAGTCCCGCGGCTTTGGCCCGTGCGCCTTGCTGCCGCGCACCCAGATCGGCGAAGTGTTCGAACCGGCGCGCGCGTTTCCGGTGTGCTTTTGCTTCCAGGGCTTTTTCCCGCCCCCGCTCACTTCGTCGCGGGTCTTCGTTTTCGAGGTCCCCTGCCGCTGGTTCGCGCGGAGTGACTTTACGACCAGATACATGAGATGCTCGTTGACGTCGACCCCGAAAACGCCGTCCGCAAGGTCCATCTCGCCCACGGGCGTACCGTCTTGTGAAAAAACTTTTGCTTTCATGAATTACTAGCCTTTGTCAAATCACTACTTGGTTAAATTCTTTTTGATGTACACCACGCCCCTTGTCGGCCCGGGGACCGCCCCCTTGACCAGGACGATGCCCGCTTCTTTGTCGACGCCCATAAGCCGCAGTTTCTTGGCCGTTACCTGCGCGGCGCCCATGTGGCCTTCCATGCGAAGCCCCGGCACCACACGCCCAGGCGTCGTGTTCGCGCCGGACGATCCCCTGGCGCGGTGGTTCTTGCAGCCGTGCGTTTCGCGGCCGCGATGGAAATTGTAGCGCTTGATGCCCCCCGCGAAACCGCGGCCCTTGCTAACGCCGGTGACGTCGACGAATTTGACGCCCTCGAGGACTTCAAGGCCCACGGCCTGTCCGGGCGTAAGCTGTTCGTCGGCCTTGTCGAGCTTGAATTCCTTGATCACCCGCGACGGCGCGGCGTTGTGTTTTTTAAAATGCCCCGACAGCGGTTTGGTCAGTTTTTTCTCCGGGCACGCGTCGAAACCGAGCTGGACCGCGCTATACCCGTCGCAGTCCATGTTCTTAACCTGGCACACGACGTTCGTCCCCGTCTGGATCATCGTAATAGGCGTGACCACTCCCGATTCCTTGTTGAAAATCTGCGTCATCCCTATTTTTTTCCCAATCAAGCCTTGCATAATATCTACCTTTTTTAGTTACCGGTATTTATACCTTGATTTCGACGTCGACGCCCGCGGGCAAATCGAGCTTCATGAGCGAATCCACGGTCTGAGGGGTTGATTCCAGAATGTCGATGAGCCGCTTGTGGACCCTGATCTCGAACTGTTCCCTCGATTTCTTATTGACAAAAGGTGATCGCAGCACCGTATAGATCGACTTTTCGGTGGGGAGCGGTATGGGGCCGGAAATACGCGCACCCGTTCCCTTGGCCGTCCGGACGATATCGGAGGTCGATTTATCGAGAATGTTGTGATCAAAAGACTTCAGTCGTATTCTAATTCTTTCGCCTGGCACGTATGCCTCCCTTACATGATCTTTACTTTATAGAGTAGCTGTCGCAGTTATATGATTCTTCCAATTCGTCGTAAAATATCTTCCTGGACTCCTTTGGCCGTCCGGTCGTAATGGTCGAATTGCATGGTGTATACCGCCCGTCCCTGCGTCAGGGACCGGAGCATCGTCGCGTACCCGAACATTTCCGACAGCGGCGCCTCGGCGTCGACCACCTGCGCGCTCGCGCGCTGGTTGATCCCGCTTATTTTTCCGCGCCGGGCGTTGAGATCGTTTATCACCGCGCCCATATAGTCCGGCGGGACAACCACCTCGATTTTCATGACCGGTTCCAAAATGGCGGGCGCGCTGCGGCCACACGCATTTTTAAAAGCCATGGACCCCGCTATTTTAAAGGCCATCTCGGTGGAATCGTCTTCGCGGAACGACACCCGTTTTAAAACTATCCTGATGCCGAGAAGCGGATATCCTGACAACACTCCCCCGCTTGACGTCTCCATGATTCCCTGTTTCGCGGCCGCTATAAACTCGGCCGGTATGGTCGAATTCGGCGGAATTTTGCTTTCGAATTTAATTCCCGTCGAGGGCTGCGTAGGTTCGATGTCGATGTTCACGCGGGCATAATGGTTCTTGCCGCCCATGAGCTGCGAATATTCAAAATCTTCGGTGCCATTTTCAGTGATCGTTTCACGGTATGAGACCTGCGGCTTTCCGATATGCGCCTCGACGTTAAATTCACGCGTGAGCCTGTCGATCAGGATTTCCAGGTGGAGCTCTCCCATGCCCGCGATGATCGTCTGCCCGGTTTCGGCATCGACCTTGATCGTACAGGTAGGGTCTTCATCGGCCAGCCGCAGAAGCGCGCTTTGAAGCTTGTCCTGGTCGGCCGTACTTTTCGGCTCGATCGACCGCATGATGACCGGCTGCGGAAAAACCATCCTCTCGAACGAGACCGGCCGTAAAGCTTCGCAGATCGTGTCGCCCGTGGTGGTGTCCTTGAGCCCGGCCAGCCCCATGATGTCTCCGGCATGCATGGCATTTTCCGGTTTTCTCCTGTTGGAGTGCATCCTGAAAATCCGCGTTATCCGCTCGCTTGTTTTCGTGCGCGGATTGAAAACCACGCTTTTCGTGTCGATTTTTCCCGAATACGCCCTGGCAAACGCGAGCCTGCCGATATGCGGGTCCGAAGCGATCTTGAAAACGATGGCCGAGAAAGGTTCATTGTCTCCGGGCGAACGGGTTTCCTCGCGGTCCGCGGCAAAGTCCCAGCCCTTGACCTCTCCCCTGTCCAAAGGGCTGGGAAGATAGTCGAGCACCGCATCGATCAGGTTCTGGACGCCTTTGTTTTTAAAGGCCGAACCGCAGAAAACCGGGGAAATTCTGCCGGCCAGAACGCCGGTCCTGATCGCCGCCTTTATCTGCTTTTCTTCAGGAGTCTGCTCCTCAATGATCTGGTGCATGAGCTCGTCGTTGAAATCGCACACTTTTTCGAGCATTTCTTCACGGAAACGCGCCGCCTGGTCCTTGTAATCGTCGGGTATTTCGGATTCATTGACCGTTGCGCCGAAGTCCTCCTCGTTATACCTGTAAGCCCTCATTCCGACCAGGTCAATGACCCCGGAAAACGAGTCTTCTTTCCCGATCGGAAGCTGCACGGGCACCGCGCTATTCCCGAATTTTTTGATCATCATGGCCACCACATTGTGAAAATCCGCGCCTACACGGTCCATCTTATTGACGAATGCGATTCGGGGAACGTTGTATTTGTCGGCCTGTCTCCAGACGGTCTCCGACTGAGGTTCCACGCCTCCAACCGAATCAAATATGGCAACTGCGCCATCCAAAACTCTCAAAGAACGCTCGACTTCTATGGTAAAATCAACATGGCCCGGAGTGTCGATAATGTTTATCTGGAACCCTTTCCACTCGACGGTTATCGCGGCGGAGGTTATGGTTATGCCCCGTTCGCGTTCCTGCTGCATCCAGTCCATGACGGTATTGCCGTCATCGACTTCCCCCATACGGTGGATCTGCCCGCAGTAGTACAGTATCCGTTCGGTGGTCGTGGTCTTACCCGCGTCGATGTGCGCCATTATCCCGATGTTACGAACGTTGCTGAGCGGGAAAACTTTATCCATCCGGACCTTTAAAAGAGCGCTGTTCCCTGTATTACCACCTGAAAATCACGAAAGCCTTGTTGGCGTCCGCCATCTTGTGCGTATCGATCTTCTTGCGGACCGCGCCGCCCTCGCCTTTAGACGCCTGGACGAATTCGTTGGCCATTTTCTCGGCCATGCTTTTTTCCGTTCGTTCCTTGGAATAATTGATGAGCCAGCGGATGGCAAGCGACGTCCTGCGTTCGGGCGGCACTTCGATGGGCACCTGATAGTTGGCGCCGCCGACGCGACGAGACTTCACTTCCACCGTCGGCTTGACATTATCGACGGCCTTCTTGAAAACGCCCAGGCCGTCGGAACTGGCGCGCTTTCCGGCCAGTTCGATGGCGTCGTACACCATGGTCTCGGCCAAGCGTTTTTTCCCCTTACGCAGCAGGTTGTTGATGAATTGCGTGACCAGGACGCTCTTGTACTTGGGGTCAGGCACGAAATCATGCTTATGGGCACTTTTTCTTCTTGACATAACTTAATAGTCCCTTATTTCTTCTTCGGACGTTTGGCGCCGTACTTGGAACGGCCCCGTTTGCGGTCTTCGACGCCCTGGGCGTCCAGCGCGCCGCGAATGATATGGTAGCGCACGCCGGGAACGTCCTTGACGCGGCCTCCGCGTGTCAGCACGATGGAGTGTTCCTGAAGGTTATGGCCTTCGCCCGGTATGTACGCATTGACTTCTATATGGTTGGTCAAACGGACGCGCGCGACCTTGCGCAGCGCCGAATTCGGCTTCTTGGGGGTCGTGGTAAATACGCGGATGCACACGCCGCGGCGCTGCGGGCAATTCTGGAGCGCGCCGGCCTTGCTTCTGCGCGTAAGCGTTTTTCTCCCGTTCCGGATCAATTGACTGATAGTTGACACCTTTAAACCTCCCAAAAAAAGACAATTTCTTAATATACTATATTCAATGCGTTAAATCAAACTCCATGTGCATGCATCAGGTTATTTCTCCGCCGATGTCCAGAAAGTCCTCGTCGACCTCGTGTTCCTCAACGGGGACGATATCGGCGCCCAGGTCTTTTATTTTGACGTCACGGTAAAGTTTGCACCCTGTGCCGGCCGGTATAAGGTTGCCGAGGATCAGGTTTTCCTTCAATCCTTTAAGGTGGTCGGTCTTTCCTTCGACCGCCGCCTTGGAAAGCACCTTGGTGGTTTCCTGGAACGACGCGGCGCTGAGAAATGATTCAGTTGTCAAGGACGCGCGCGTGATGCCGAGCAGCATGGGCTTGAACGTCGCCGGTTCGCCGCCTTCGGCGATCACCATTTCGTTTTCTTCCCGAAGCCGCCGTTTGTCGACGTCGTCGCCGGTAAGGAAGCGCGTGTCGCCCGGCTTTTCGATCTTGATTTTTTTGAGCATCTGCGTGACGATCACCTCGATGTGCTTGTCGTTGATGGTGACGCCCTGCAAGCGGTAGACCGATTGTATTTCGTCAAGAAGATACCGCTGCACCGCGTTTTCGCCCATGATCCGCAGGATATCGTGCGGGTCGATGGCGCCTTCGCTCATGCGGTCGCCCGCCTTGACGCGGTCGCCCTCGTGGACGCGCAGGTGCTTGCCGAGCGGCACAAGGTATTCGGTGCCGGTTCCCCGATCGTCGCGGATGACGATTTTGCGGTTGCCCCGTTCGGTTTCGCCGAATTCGACGATGCCGTCGGTTTCGGACACGACGGCCGCGTCCTTGGGCCGCCGCGCCTCGAAAAGCTCGGCGACTCGCGGCAAACCTCCGGTGATGTCCTTGCTCTTTCCGGTTTCACGCGGCATTTTGACGAGAATGTCGCCTTCGGCGACCATGTCGCCGTTTTTAACCTGCAGATACGACCCAGCCGGGACCGTGATGCTGGCAAGGCGTTTTTTCTTGTCGTCGAAGATCTGGATGCTGGGGTGCAGTTTTTTCTCGCGGTGCTCGACGACCACGACGTTGCTCACCCCCGTGCGTTCGTCGTACAATTCACGGGTCGTTTCCCCTTCAACGAGGTCGATGAGCTCAACTGCTCCGGCTTTGGTGGCCAGGATGACGTTGTTGTACGGGTCCCATTCGAAAAGGGTCTGCCCCTTGGTAAGCTTCGCGCCGTCGAGGACCTTGAGCGTGACGCCGTAAGGGACATTATAACGGTACCGTTCGCGTTCATGCTCGTCGAAGACGACGACCTCGCCTGTGCGGTTCATGACAACGACGCCGTTTTTATGGTCGACCGTTTCTATGTTGACATACTGCACCCTGCCGTCGATTTTCGAGGTCTCTTTCGACTGCGCGATGAGCCGGGAGGCCGTGCCGCCTATGTGGAAGGTGCGGAGCGTAAGCTGGGTGCCCGGTTCGCCGATGCTCTGCGCGGCCATGATGCCCACCGCTTCACCCAGGTCAACGGCCTTGCCCGTCGCGAGGTTGCGTCCGTAGCACTTCGCGCAGGTGCCTTCTTCGGAGTCGCAGGTGAGCACGGAACGGATCTTGACTTTCTGGATGCCCGCCTCCTCGATGCGCTTGGCCAGCGTCTCGTCGACGAGCGTGGTGCTCGGGCAGATCAGCTCCTCGGTGACCGGGTCGGTCACGTCTTCCTGCGTCACCCGGCCGATGAGCCGGTTCGACAGCGACTCCATGAGCTCGTCGCCTTCGCGCAGGTCCTCGATTTCGATGCCCTTGATTGTGCCGCAGTCGGGTTCGTTGATGACCACGTCCTGCACGACGTCGACAAGACGCCGCGTGAGGTATCCCGCGTCGGCCGTTTTAAGCGCCGTATCGGCGAGTCCCGTGCGCGCGCCGTGCGTGGAAATGAAATATTCCAGGACCGAAAGGCCGTCCTTGAAATTCGACGTGATGGGGTTCTCGATGATTTCGCCCACCGCTCCGGTGATCTTTTTCTGGGGCTTCTGCATCAGTCCGCGCATCCCGGCGAGCTGTTTGATCTGGTCGTTGCTTCCGCGCGCGCCCGAATCGAGCATGAGGTACACCGGGTTGAACCCGTCCCTGTCTTTCGCAAGCGATTCGCGCAGCGCGTCCGCCACCTGGCCGGTGGTGTGCGTCCACATGTCGATGATCTTGTTGTAGCGCTCGCCCTCGGTGATGATGCCGCGGTCGTATTGCTTGCGGATGCGGGTGACTTCCTCGATCGATTTCTTGACAATAGCTTCTTTTTCCTTCGGCACGACCAGGTCTTCGGCGCCGAAGGTGATGCCCGCCACCGTCGCGTATTCGTAACCCAGCGCCTTGATGCTGTCGAGGAACGCGCAGGTGACCTTATTGCCTTTTTTCTTGATGATTTCCGCAACGATGACCTGGATGCGTTTCTTATTGAGCAATTCGTTGGAAAATTCGATATCGGGCGGAAGTATCTGGTTGAAAATGACACGGCCCGCCGTTGTTTCAACGAGCTTGCCTTTGAGACGCACCTTGATTTTCGCATGGAGGTCGATGTGTTTGTTGAACAGGGCATGGACCACTTCATCGGCGTCGCTGAAAATCCGGCCCTCTCCTTTACGGCCCGCTGACATTTTAGTGAGGTAGTAGATACCGAGTACGATGTCCTGCGACGGCACCATGATGGGCATCCCCGACGCCGGGCTCAGAAGATTGTTGGCCGAGAGCATGAGCAGGCGGCACTCGATCTGGGACTCGAATGAAAGCGGAACATGCACGGCCATCTGGTCGCCGTCGAAATCCGCGTTGAACGCAGCGCACACCAGCGGATGGAGGCGGATGGCCTTGCCTTCCACCAGGACCGGGAAGAACGCCTGTATGCCCAGCCGGTGCAGCGTGGGCGCGCGGTTTAACAGCACCGGATGGTCCTTGATCACGTCTTCCAGGATGTCCCATACCTCGGGACGTTCTTTTTCGACGAATTTTTTCGCGCTCTTGACTGTTTGGACCAGGTTCTTTTCTTCGAGCCGCTGGATGACAAACGGCTTGAAAAGCTCCAGGGCCATGGTTTTGGGCAGGCCGCACTGGTGGATCTTGAGCTCGGGCCCGACCACGATCACGCTGCGGCCCGAATAGTCCACGCGCTTTCCCAGAAGGTTCTGGCGGAAACGGCCCTGCTTGCCCTTGAGCAGGTCGCTTAATGACTTGAGGGGCCTTTTGCCTTCGCCCTTGACGGAGAAGGTGCGCCGCCCGTTGTCGAACAGCGTGTCGACCGACTCCTGCAGCATGCGCATTTCGTTGCGCAGGATCACGTCGGGGGCCTTGATTTCCATGAGCTTCTTAAGGCGGTTGTTGCGGTTTATTACCCTTCTGTAAAGATCATTGAGGTCGGACGTGGCGAACCGCCCTCCTTCGAGCGGGACCAGCGGCCGCAGATCGGGCGGCAGCACGGGCAGCACCTGGAGCACCATGCATTCCGGTTTATTGCCCGACTTGAGAAACGCTTCGACGATGCGCAGGCGTTTGAGGTGTTCGAGCTTCCGCTGTTCCGACGACTCAAGCTTTATTTTCGAGCGCAGGTCTATGGAGAGCTCTTCGAGATCGAGGGTGGCGAGCATTTCCAGCACCGCTTCGCCGCCCATTTTGGCGACGAACTGCTTACCCTGCTCCTCAAGCTCGATGTACTCGTCTTCGGTAAGCAGGGAACCTTTCCGCAGATTCGTGTCTCCCGGATCGATGATGACGTATGACTCGTAGTACACGATGCGCTCAAGCACCGTATTGGTAAGCCCTAAAAGATAGCTGATATGGGAGGGAACGTTTTTAAGGAACCATATGTGGATGATGGGAACGGCAAGTTCTATATGCCCCATGCGTTCCCGCCGGACTTTCGAATGGGTGACCTCGACGCCGCACCGGTCGCATACGACCCCGCGATACCTGATGCGCTTGTATTTCCCGCAGTTGCATTCCCAGTTGCGGACAGGGCCGAAGATCTTCTCGCAGAACAGGCCATCACGTTCAGGCTTGAATGAGCGGTAATTGATTGTTTCCGGTTTTGTCACCTCTCCGAACGACCAGTTCCTGATCGTGTCGGAAGAAGCGAGCCTGATGGAAACTTCGCTCACTTCGTCCATGTTTGTTTGTACCTGACCTAATGCCACGTCGTATCCTCCTTTTGAAACGGAGTTTCTTTATTCTTTGGTCTTGACCTACATCACCTTGCTGAGGCCGTCTCCCGATTTGACCTCAATGTCAAGCGCCAGCGCCTTGATTTCCCGGATAAGGACCTTGAACGATTCCGGCATGCTGGCTTTGGGCGAATTTTCGCCTTTCACAATGGATTCGTATATTTTCGAGCGGCCTGAAAGGTCGTCTGATTTAACCGTAAGCACCTGCTGCAGCGT
The DNA here is from genome assembly GCA_049684795.1 of Chitinivibrionales bacterium. GTDB lineage: Bacteria > Fibrobacterota > Chitinivibrionia > Chitinivibrionales > FEN-1185 > JBAVGL01. Next base: position 16,150 of record JBAVGL010000072.1, read on the forward strand.
GTGCGCGGCGCCGTAGGCTTCCAGCGCCCACACTTCCATTTCACCGAAACGCTGTCCCCCGAACTGCGACTTCCCGCCCAGCGGCTGCTGGGTGACCAGCGAATAGGGGCCGATGGATCTGGCATGGATTTTATCGTCGACAAGATGGCACAGTTTCATCATGTAAATTGGACCGACGGTGATTTCACGGTCGAAGGGCTCTCCGGTCCTGCCATCGCGCAGAAGGATCTTGCCTTTGGTCGGCAAGTGCGCCTTTTCAAGCAGCGCGGTCACGTCGTCGAATTTCGCGCCGTCGAAAACGGGCGTGGCGATGGAAATCCCGAGCTGCGCGGCGGCCCAGCCCATGTGCGTTTCCAGGATCTGCCCGAAATTCATCCGGGAAGGGACGCCCAGAGGATTAAGGATCATGTCGATCGGGGTCCCGTCGGGCAGAAACGGCAAGTCTTCGGCGGGGACGATTTTCGATATGACGCCCTTGTTGCCGTGACGGCCGGCCATTTTGTCGCCTACCGACAGCTTGCGCTTCTTGGCCACGTATACCTTGACATATTGCAGGACGCCCGGCTTGAGCTCGTCGCCCCTTACGATCTTGTCGATTTCCTTGTCAAGTTTGTCTTCCAGTTTGCCGACGAGGTCGTTGGAGACGTAAAACACTTCCTCGGCCTTGCGGTTTTTGTTTGAATCGGAACAGAAACCGCTTTTAACCGAGATGCTCGCGAAATCGAGCTTGTTGATGAGCGGCCGCGTCCATTTTCTCCCTTCGGGCACGACGACTTCGCCGGTGTGCACGTTAAGGACTTCCCTGCTCGTGGTGTCGATAAGGATATCAAGGAGTTTTTCACGGCGCACCCGTTCAATTTCCGAAATCTGTCTGGTGATATCGGCGCGCAGATCGTCGATCGTTTTCTTGTCTTTTTTCTTCGAGCGTTTGTCGCGCTCCTTGCGAGAATAAATCCGCGTGTCGATGACGATGCCTTTGAGCCCGGGAGGCGCCTTGAGCGAGGAGTCGCGGACGTCGCCTGCCTTTTCGCCGAAAATCGCGCGCAGCAGCCGTTCTTCGGGCGACAGCTCGGTCTCGCCCTTGGGAGTGACTTTTCCAACCAGAATATCGCCCGCCTCCACTTCCGTGCCCGTCCGCACGACGCCCATCTCGTCGAGGTTTTTCACCGCGTCTTCACTGACGTTGGGTATTTCGCGGGTGAGTTCTTCGGGACCGCGCTTGGTATCGCGGACTTCGATTTCAAACACTTCAATATGCAGCGATGTGTAAATATCGGTGGCAACGAGTTTTTCGGAAATGATGATGGCGTCCTCGAAATTATAGCCGCGCCACGGCATGAAGGCCGCCATGACATTGCGTCCGAGAGCAAGCTCGCCGTCTTTTGTCGCGTGACCGTCGGCAAGGGGCTCGCCAGCCTTCACTTTCTGGCCGGCTTTGATCAGCACTTTCTGGTTGATGCAGGTGTCCTGGTTCGACCGTTCGTATTTCACCAGCTCATAGGTATCGAGCTCGGTAAGGCCCAGGATATCGTCGCTGGCGGTTGTTTTGGTCTTCCGAACCACGATCTTCGTGGCGTCGACATCCTCGACCACGCCGGGGTTTTTGGCGATGATCATGCAGCCCGAATCGATGGCCGCGCGGCGTTCCAGTCCGGTGCCGATGAGCGGGGCTTCCGTTGACAGAAGCGGGACCGCCTGGCGCTGCATGTTCGACCCCATGAGCGCGCGGTTCGCGTCGTCGTGCTCGAGGAAGGGGATGAGTCCGGCCGCGATGCTGACCAGCTGCATGGGCGAAATGTCCATGTACGTGACGTCCTTAGGCGTGACAAGGGGGAAGTCCCCGCGGTACCGGGCGAACACCAGCGGCTCCGTGATTTTTCCGTTTTTGTCAAAAGGCGTGTTGGCCTGGGCGATTTTATAATTGTCTTCCTGGTCCGCCGTGAGGTACTCGATTTCACCCGTCAGCCTGCCGCTATCGATCTTCTGGTACGGCGTTTCGATGAAGCCGAACGCATTGACCCGCGCGAACGTCGACAGCGACGCGATGAGGCCGATATTGGGGCCTTCGGGCGTTTCGATGGGGCAGAGCCGTCCGTAGTGCGTGTGGTGGACGTCGCGAACCTCGAACCCCGCGCGTTCGCGCGTCAGGCCCCCCGGGCCCAGGGCGCTTACCCTGCGTTTGTGCGTAAGCTCGGAAAGCGGGTTGGTCTGGTCGAGAAACTGCGAGAGCTGCGAAGAACCGAAAAACGCCTGTATGACGGTTGACACCGTGCGGGCGTTGATAAGGTCCTGCGGCGTCACGTTTTCGTTGTCGCGAAGGCTCAGGCGCTCCCGTATGGTGCGCACCATGCGGGTAAGCCCCACGGTAAACTGCGCGGACAGCAGCTCGCCCACGGAACGTACGCGGCGGTTGCCGAGGTGGTCGATATCGTCGATGAACCCCACCCCGCCGCTCAGGCGGATGAGGTAGTTGAAGGTGGCGACAAAATCGTCTTTTGTCAATACATTGACGCCTTCTTCCGACTTCATGTTAAGTCGGGTGTTGATACGGTAGCGGCCCACGTCGCCCAGGTCATAGCGTTTTTCATCGAAAAAAAGCCTCTGTATCAGGTTCCGCGCAGTTTCCACATTGGGCGGATCGCCCGGCCGCATGGTCGCATAGAGGTAAAACAGCGCCTCTTCCTCGGACTTGGTCGGGTCGACGGCGATGGTATTGCGGATGACCATGTTTTCGGGGTTCGAAACGTCTTTGACGATGTCGACCCTGGCGACATGGTTCAGCGCGAGGCTTTTCCATTTTTCCTCGGTGATGATTTCGTTGGCGTCGATGATGATTTCACCGGTTTCGCGGTTGAAAACGGTTTTCGCGATGACGTTCCCGACGACCTTTTCCTTGTTTTTCGGAGAAACCTCGACCGAGGAGCTTTCGTGGAAAAGCGCGAGCAGTTTTTCATCGGTGGAATAGCCCAGGGCCCGCAGCAGGATGGTGGCGGGCATTTTTTTGCGACGGTCGATATTGACCGTAAGAACGTCGTCGACGTCGAGGATGATTTCCACCCACGAACCGCGCTGGGGAATGATGCGGGCGTTGAGGAGTTTCTCTCCGCTGGGATGTTCCTCTTCGTCGAACGTGATGCCCGGGGAACGGTGCAACTGGCTGACGATCACGCGTTCCGCCCCGTTGATGACGAAGGTCCCGCGCTCGGTCATGAGAGGAATTTCGCCCACGTAAACTTCATTGGTGATTTTCTCGACGAATTTCTTTACTTCGCCGTCCTGTTCGTATACGAGCAGCGACATGTCCACCTTAAGCGGAGCGGCGTAGGTCATTCCCCGTTCTTTACATTCTTTAAGCGTATATTTGGGCACGCCGAGTTTAAAACCGTCATACTCCAGCGAATAATAGCCCTTGACGTCATTGACGGGAAACAGACTCATGAACACCGCGTTGAGTCCGCTTTTCTTCCTCAAACGGGGAGGGGTATCGGCCTGTAAAAACGCGGCATACGATTTGGTCTGTATTTCAAGAAGGTCCGGCAAATCCATCACGGCAGGAATGCGGGAATAACTTCTACGTTCTATCATTCGCACGTCCCCTTAAATCTATTTAATGTGGATAGTGCATTCTCTACAATAGCTAACACGGAATACCGGTTCGCTCGATATCCCGTGTTGAAAATTGAAGCTCGCGGATAATGGTAAACGCGTCAACTGCTTACTTGATCTCGACAACCGCTCCGTTTTCCTCAAGCTGTTTTTTGATGCTCTCGGCTTCGGCCTTGGGGATCGCTTCTTTAACGGCTTTCGGAGCGGCTTCAACAAGATCTTTCGCTTCTTTCAGTCCAAGCCCGGTCACCGCGCGGACGACCTTAATCACCTGGATCTTCTTTGCTCCGCCTTCTTTGAGAATGACTGAGAATTCCGTCTGCTCTTCCGCCGCCTCGGCGGCAGCGCCGCCGGCGGCGGGAGCTGCGGAAACTGCAACCGGTGCAGCCGCTTTTACGCCGAACTTGTCTTCGATGCCCTTGATAAGATCGCACAGGTCCAATACCGTTTTGCCGCCGATCGCTTCGATAATTTCCTCATTAGTTAAGGTTGCCACAAGAATACCTCCATATTGAAAAGTTAAAAATAGTTAGCAATGACTACTGCTCTTCCGATTGCTTTTTGTTTTTCAGGCCTTCGAGCGTGCCCGCGAATTTCACAAGAATGCCGCTCATGGAACCGGCCAGGTTTGCCAGAGGCGCTTGCAGACAGCCGAGCAGCTGGGAAAGGAGCGCTTCACGAGGCGGGATATCGGCCAGCTTGATCGCGTCCTGCGCGGGGAAAACACTCCCGTCGACGTGAGCAACCTTGACCGCCAATAATTCTTTATTTTCTTTCTGGAAGTCTTTTATGATCTTTGCGGGGGCCATGCTCTCCTGACCCGCCAGCGCGACGCCGATGGTCCCTTTTAAAAATGGCGCAAGCTCATTTTTTCCCGATTTTTCGCAGGCGATCCTCGCAAGGGTATTTTTAACGACGACGTATTTGATCCCTTTTTTACGGAAATTATTGCGCAACCTGGTCATTTGCTCAACATTGATCCGGTTGATATCGGTAAGGTAGATGCCCTTCGCCTGCTTGAATTCCCGCTCAAGCACTTCGATAGCTTCTGTTCTTTCTTGTCGTGTAGACATTATGCTTGCCTTTTTTGTATTGTATAAACCTGTGTATTACGCTGCCGGGTTGATTTTGATTCCCTGCCCCATGGTGCTCGTGATGATGACCTTTTTAATAAACGGGCCTTTTGCCGAAGGAGGCTTTACCTTTGCAACAGCCTCCAGAAAGGCTCTCGCATTTTCCTGAAGCTTGACCGCGTCGAACGAAAGCTTGCCAAGGGGCGCATGCAAAATGCCGCCTTTCTCCGCGCGAAAATCGGCCTTGCCTTTTTTGAGCTCTTTGATCGCTTTGCCGATGTCCATGGTTACCGTTCCGACTTTGGGATTGGGCATGAGACCCCGCGTCCCAAGAATTTTACCGAGCTTTCCGACAACTTTCATCATGTCGGGCGTTGCAATGACCGCGTCAAATTCAAGCCAACCGCCGGTGATCTTTTCGGCCATGTCCTCGGCGCCGACGAAATCAGCGCCGGCGTCTTTTGCTTCCTGCGCTTTTTCCCCCAGCGCAAAAGCCAGCACGCGAACTGATTTTCCCAGGCCATGCGGAAGAACCACCGAACCGCGGACTGATTGGTCGCTTTTTTTGGGATCTATTCCCAAGTTCACCGCGACTTCAACGGTCTCATCGAATTTGACTTGAGAATTGCCTTTAAGAAACTCAATGGCCTCAACCAGAGAATACTCTTTTGTTTTATCAATTTTTTTTCTCACGCCTTCCCACTTTTTGCCATGTTTCATGTATACGTTACTCCCTTGCGTTTAGTTACTGTGTCTGAATTATCTACGCGGCACGCGTAGATAATTCCTGACTACAGAAACTTATCTGCCTGCCTGCGCTGCCGCTTCAGCAGGCAGGTTTGTTCACTGACCTGCAATCTGCACACCCATGCTGCGAGCAGTGCCCATAACCGTGTTCATCGCCGCTTCCACGCTTGCCGCATTGAGATCAGGCATTTTCATCTCCGCGATTTTCCGCACTTGTTCCTTCGTGATAGTTCCGACTTTGTCTTTGTTGGGCACGCCGGAGCCTTTTTCAATGCCAAGTTCCTTCAAAATAAGGACTGAAACGGGAGGTGTTTTTGTGATAAACGTGAATGACCGGTCGGCATAGACGGTAATAATGACCGGAATGGTCATTCCATTGGCTTCTTTCGTCTTGGCGTTAAATGCTTTACAAAATTCCATTATATTCACGCCATGTTGCCCAAGCGCCGGCCCAACCGGAGGCGCCGGATTTGCCTGGCCTCCAGGGATCTGCAATTTTATTTGCGCGCTAACCTTCTTTGCCAAAGTCGTTACCCCTTTCGAACTTCAAATCAATTTATAGGATTAACATGTACAAAATCAACTTCAACCGGTGTAGACCGTCCGAAAACGCTTACCATTACCTTGATTTTTCCCTTCTCCGGGTGTATTTCATCGACTACCCCGTCAAAATCCTTGAATGGACCCTCTTTGATTTTAACGGCATCACCGATCTCAAAAGGCACTTCAGAGATCTGCTGGCGCGGCCCCTTTTGCGTCTGCCCTAAAATCCGCTCGACTTCCTCCACCCGTAATGGCTGCGGTTTTTTTCCACCAACAAACCCCGTAACACCGTTTATGTTCCTTATAAAATGCATGGTCTCTTTATTTAATTCCATCTCAACCAGAATATAACTGGGAAAAAACTTCCTTGTTGATTTTATCTTTTTCCCATTTTTTACCTGCACAACATCATGAGTAGGCATCAGCGCCTGCGATAACTGATCCTTCATTTCGCCGGAAACGATTACATCGGTAATAATTTCCAACACCTTGGCTTCTTGCCCTGAATATGTATGAATCGCATACCAACGATTTGCCATGGACAATCCTTGCCGGTCGAAAAATGTGCAGTTACAAGTTTATTTGCAACAATAATCCCACAAGCCGATTTATTACCTGATCGCACGCATAAACAAAAATCGCCATCATAAGGCTTAGGACAATCACTAATACCGTTGCTCCGAACAATTCATTCCTAGCGGGCCAACTTACCTTATTCAGTTCGGCTCGGACATCGTTGAGATACTGTATGATTTTTTGCATATTTTCCGCTTTTGAAACAGGTCTGGAGGGACTCGAACCCCCAACCAATGGTTTTGGAGACCACTACTCTACCAATTGAGCTACAGACCTAAAAACATTTGTTATTTTTTTTCCCAACCTTAAACTTTCCTTTGCGTTTTTTCACATGCAGGTATTACTCTTAGGCAAACACCTTTCCCGATACTGAAATCGCTTTCACGGGCGATCGTCACATCTGGGGGAAAATGGAAATATGGAGTGCTTATTAACGGGTTTCTTTATGTACCGTACGTTTTCTCTCAAAAGGACAATATTTTTTAAGTTCCAACCGTTCAGAATGCTTTCGTTTGTTTTTCATGATTGTATAGTTGTTCTGTTTGCACGAAGTGCATTCTAACGTGATCATTTCTCTGGCCATTTTAGTCCGCCATTAGTTATTATTTTTTGAAATTATGGATGCAACAATCTAAATCCCTGTATAATTGAAATATTCTTTATTATTCAACAATGTCGGTAACGGCACCGGCGCCTACGGTGCGGCCACCTTCACGAATAGCAAAACGCTGCCCTTTTTCCATCGCAATAGGGCAAATAAGCTCAACCTCCAAAGCGGCATTGTCACCCGGCATGATCATTTCAATTCCTTCGGCAAGTTTCAGGTTTCCCGTAACATCGGTTGTACGGAAATAAAACTGCGGACGATATCCGGTAAAAAAGGGCGTATGTCGTCCACCTTCGTCTTTTGAAAGAACATACACTTCCGCCTTGAATTTTTTATGCGGCGTAATAGAGCCAGGTTTTGCCAGAACCATTCCGCGTACGATTTCTTCCTTTTCAACCCCGCGGAGCAGACAACCTATATTGTCGCCGGCCTCAGCCTTGTCCAAAAGTTTACGGAACATTTCAACGCCGGTCACCACGCTTTTACGTGTGTCTTTGATCCCGACTATTTCAACTTCTTCACCCATTTTAATTGTTCCGCGATCAACGCGTCCGGTAGCAACGGTTCCCCTGCCGGTAATCGAAAAAACATCTTCAACGGGCATCAGGAAAGGTTTATCAACTTCACGCTGGGGCGTGGGAATATAGGAATCAATTGCATCCATCAGTTCCTGAATGCATTTTGTTTTTTCGGGATCATCCGGATTCGCGATCGCCGCAAGCGCGCTTCCCTTGATAATGGGAGTTTTATCGCCATCGAATTTGTATTTTGTAAGCAACTCGCGGACTTCAAGCTCAACAAGCTCTAAAAGTTCCGGATCGTCAACAAGATCGACCTTGTTCATAAAAACCACGATATAGGGAACATTCACCTGATGGGCAAGGAGAATATGCTCGCGGGTCTGTGGCATCGGACCGTCTGCCGCGCTGACCACTAAAATGGCCCCATCCATCTGCGCCGCTCCGGTGATCATGTTCTTTACATAGTCGGCATGTCCGGGGCAGTCCACGTGCGCATAGTGACGTTTTACGGTTGAATATTCAACGTGAGACGTGGCAATGGTCAATATTTTCGTCGCGTCTCTCCGGCCCTGCGACTCGGAAGCCTTCGCGACCTCGTCGTAGGAGACATATTTTGCAAGGCCTTTTTTCTCCATGACGCGCGTGATAGCGGCCGTCAACGTTGTTTTTCCATGATCCACATGACCGATGGTTCCGACATTCACATGCACCTTGGTACGTTCAAACTTTTCCTTTGCCATGAAAAACCCCTTGATTAATGAAAAAGTGTATGGTATCGATAATTGTTTTCTTTCTCGAACCTTGCCTGTTATCTAAAAGCCCACGACCGGGATCGAACCGGTGAACCTCATCCTTACCAAGGATGCGCTCTACCAACTGAGCTACATGGGCGCATTCAAAAGCGGGCAATGAGACTCGAACTCACAACAACCACCTTGGAAGGGTGGAGCTCTACCAATTGAGCTATGCCCGCGTTGAGCATAATGGGTAGGGATGGTTTCGAACCACCGTAGGCGTCAGCCAATGGATTTACAGTCCATCCCCTTTAGCCACTCGGGCACCTACCCAATCTATTTAATTTTAAAAATTAACAACAATTATCTGGAGCCGATGGAGGGAATCAAACCCCCGACCATTCGATTACAAGTCGAATGCTCTATCAGCTGAGCTACATCGGCCTAAAGCGCAAAAAAGTTTTGAAAATATAATATATGTGGCAAGATAAAGTCAAAATATATATGCTGTTATAAATTTTTAACTATTTTATCAACAACCCCATACTCCAAGGCCTCCTGCGCCGACATAAAATAATCGCGGTCGGTGTCTTCCTCGATTTTTTTTATCGGTTTTCCGGTGTGATGAGCTAGAATCACGTTAAGGCGGTCCCTCACGCGAAGCATTTCTTCCGCCTGTATTTGAATATCGGAAGCGGGCCCGAAGAAATTCCCGGCTATAAGCGGTTGATGAATCATGATCCGCGCGTTCTCCCACGTGTACCGTTTTCCATTGCTTCCCGCGCATAAAATGACCGCCCCCATGCTCGCCGCGAGACCCATGCACACGGTGCTTATTTTTGATTTCGCGTATTGCATGGCGTCGTAAATCGCCAATCCCGACGAAATAGCCCCGCCCGGGCTGTTGACGAAAATGGTGATGTCCTCGTTGTTATGGCCGTCGAAAAACAGGATCTTCTGCACGACCAACTCCGCCGACTCGTCGTTTATTTCGCCCCACAGGAAAATTTCCCGACGTTTCATCATCTGCTCGTCTATTTCGCTTCCGACAAGCGCCTTCTTCATGCCATAAATGAAATCATTGCCCTTGTTCTGGTTTTCCATTCTCTTCTCCTTTATTAAAATTGTTCCGATGTGCCGCTTGTATGACCGCCGAGAAAAGCGTCCCCGGTCAAAACATGTCCAACGGTCAACTTTTTACCGTGCACTCCACGATCCCGCCCGGTAAATCTTTTACCTCTATGCCCATGTCGATTAATTGCACCCTGATTTCATCGGCCCGGGCGAAATTTTTCGCCTTCTTGGCGTCCTTCCGCTCCCGCGCCAGCGCCACGATGCGTTGCGCCGTCTCCGTGTCCACTTCCCGATCCGCCGTAAGCCTTACGCGAAGACCCTCTCCGTCAATCTCGCGCGTCACGCCCCGCGTTTCGTCGGGCGTAAGCAGGCCGAGCGCCAGTACGGAATCGGCCCGTTCGATGGCCCGGTATTTTTCCGCGGCCGAAATTGTTTTATCGTGCAGCAGGTTCCACAGGGCGCCCATCGCAAGCGGCGTGTTGCAATCATCGCACAGCGCTTCCCAGAACGGCCTCAGCAATGTATCAACAATGCTCCCGTCAGCCGCTTTTCCGGCGGCGGCCTGGGCGTCCGACGCGATCAATTTCTTCATGTTCGCGAGTCCCTGCGCCGCCGCCCTGAGGCCGTCCCACGAAAACATGAGCGGGCTGCGGTAATGCGCCGTGTAGCAGAACATGCGGTACGCGAGCGGGGAAATTCCCTCCTTCTTGACCGAATCCAGCGTGACGAACCCTTCGCCCGATTTCGCCATTTTTCCTTTGTCAATAATCAGGAATTCCCCGTGGAGCCAGTACTTTACGAACCGTTTGCCCGTGGCCGCCTCTGCCTGGGCGATCTCGTTGGTATGGTGCACGCGCACGTGGTCCTGGCCGCCGCAATGGATGTCGATGGGCTGCGGCAGATACGCAAGCGACATCGCGCTGCACTCGATGTGCCAGCCCGGAAACCCCTTGCCCCACGGGCTGTCCCATTCCATCTGCCGTTTTTTGTCCGCCGGTGAAAACTTCCACAGCGCGAAGTCCGTCACGCGCCTCTTTTCCCCCATGTCAACTCGGCTGCCCGCTTGTAAATTTTCAACGTCGAGCCGCGCGAAGTCGCCGTACGAGGGGAATTTCGCGGTGTCGAAATACAGGCCGTCACCGGTCTTGTAAGTAAACCCTTTGTCTTCCAATGCACGGATCATTGCAATCATCTGCGGCAGATGGTCGGTCGCCTTAGCCCAGAGGGATGGTTCGCTAATATTGAGGTCGCGCATATTGCGCTTGAAAACGTCCGTGTAAAAGGCCGCGATGTCCCACACGCTTTTCCCCTCGCGGGCTGCCCCTTTTTCCATCTTGTCGTCGCCCGTGTCCGCGTCCGACGTCAAATGTCCAACGTCGGTTATGTTCATTACGTGCTTGACTTTATACCCGAGCGATTGCAAAAGCCTTTTGACCACATCTTCGAAAATGTACGACCGCAGGTTGCCGATATGCGCGTAATTGTAAACCGTGGGTCCGCAGCAATACATCCCTACTTCTTCGTGTAAAGGCGCGAAAAGCTCTTTTTGCCGCGACGCCGTATTGTAAAGATACAGTTTTTTGTCCATAGAGTATCCCGCAAGTTTACCACCTGCTGCCGCAGGCAGCAGGTAAGTTGCTCTAAGCTTCCGAACGATAATAAATTATCGCCCAAAAGCCAAGAGCAACTAAAACCCCAGCCTCACCTTCCCGCTTCCCGCGACAACGGTCCCTATTACACGGGGCATGAATTTTGAAATCAACTTTGATTTGAGCACTGTTTGTGCGTCCGTCGGTTCCACCGCGAGTACCATGCCTATTCCCATATTGAATGTCCGGTACATTTCATGGTTTTCCACCCCGCCGTGCTCCTGCAGCCAGGTAAAAATCGGGTCCGGCGTCCACGAGTTGCAGTCGATTGCCGCGTCGCATTTCGGCGGAAGGATACGGTCCACGTTGTCGGTGAACCCGCCTCCCGTAATGTGGGCGCACCCGCGGATGAGCCCTTTTTTCATGAGATCCAGCACCGGACTGTACGGCCGATGGGGCCGCAAAAGTTCCTTGCCGAAGGTCCTGCCGGTTTCGGGGAAAATATCGGAATACGATTTTCGCGCGGCATCGGTCACGATCTTCCGGGCAAGGCTGTAGCCGTTCGTATGCAGGCCGTTGGAAGCGAGGCCGATGAGAATGTCGCCTTTTTTTATTTTGCTTCCGTCAATCACGTCCTTCTCGTCAACCACGCCCACGATCGTGCCCGCGATGTCGTACTCCCCGACCTGGTAAAACCCGGGCATCTCGGCGGTCTCGCCTCCAATCAGCACGCAGCCGGCGGCCTTGCAGGCGCGCGTAATACCGGTGATCACCTTCACGAACACGTCCGGTTCGAGCTTTCCCGTGGCAACGTAGTCAAGAAAGTACAACGGCTTCGCCCCGAGCACCAGGATGTCGTTGATGCAATGGTTGACGATGTCTTCCCCCACGGTGTCGTGGATGCCGGTTTCCGCCGCGATCTTGAGCTTGGTGCCCACGCCGTCCACCGACGACACGAGAATGGGGTTTTTGTAACTTTTCAGCGACGCGATCGAAAACATCCCGCCGAAATGGCCGAATTTCCCAACAACGTTTTTGTTGAAGGTTGACTCAACGAGTTTCCCGATTTTTTTCCTGGTCGCGTTCCACACCGGAATGTTCACTCCGGCATCGGCGTACGTCAAGGAATGGAACGGCATAATGGTTTTCCGCCTATTCTATTATATAGGTGTTTTTCGCCGCCTGAAGCACGGCCGAAATTGGGTTGCGCGAAATTTAAGACAATTTCTTAAAATACTTTTTGACCGGGATTTTCCCGATAAAAAAATCAATCCGCGGATCTTAAAAATTGTTTAGGCTTAATTCGTAATGACCAAGATAAAGCTATTTTTTTACGGTAACAATGCAAAACGATCCGGTTCCCGAGGTGACCGTGGCGGGGGTCATCGGCGCAAGCGCCCCATTTGCGCCGACGGTGAACTGCGACACGCTGTACATAGTCGTCGAATAGACATACTTGCCCGAAGGATCGACCGTGACGCAGTTGGCCGCATCCTCCGCCGCGACCGTGGCCGGGGTCATGGGCGAAAGCGACCCGTCGGAGCCGATGGTGAACTGGGAGATGGCCTGCCCGGGCAAGGCGGAATTCGCCACATAGAGGTATTTGCCCGATGGGTCGACCGCGACGCCCAGCGCGAAGGCGCCAACGGGAAGTGATGTCGTTGACAAATAGGATAGTTTGCCATCCGCGCCGATGGAGAAGGCCCATACGAGAGCGGTATCGTAAGTAACTGAATAAAGGAATTTACCTGAGGGAGAACTAGCGAGGCCATGGACATTTTTCCCCGCGTATACCGTGTCCGGACTCATCGGACTAAGCAACCCGTTTATTCCTACCGTGTATTGAGAAATACAATTGCCGTCGGCGTTTGCAACGTAGATGTATTTACCCGCCGGGTCAGTTGTAATACCGGCCGGAGCATTGGGATAACCTTTTCCTGATAAAATTGTGTCCATGAACGTGAGCGACCCGTCCGCGCCGATGGAAAATTCCGAAATATCGCCGGATTGATTGTTTGCCACATAGGCAAATTTACCGGAAGGAAGGACCACTATCGATACGGGGTATATTCCTCCAGCCCGGACAAAGGGCGTTGCCATAGCCAAAAGCGATCCATTGGCCCCGATCGTATACTGAGAAACGCTGCCAGGGCTGCCTTCCGTGTTTGTTATGTAGGCGTACTTTCCCAAAGGGTCGACGGCAACGCATTCGGGAACATTTCCGGTTACGACCGTGGCCGGATTCATAGGAGTCAGCGCTCCGTTTGAACCAATAGAAAACTGATAGGCCCCATTAGTTCCGGGATCGCCTAAGTTCGCCACGTAGGCATAGCCTATGGTGTCGGGTGCGACTGCGTTTGCGGTCCACTGGGCATACAAGGCCGCATTTGCTCCGCCAATCGTGAAGGTCTGGCCCTGGGTATAAGTTGCGCCGTTCCCGTTTGCCTGAGTGTTCCAATTCGTGAAGGTATATCCGGTATGGACAAGGTTGCCGGAGTTCCCGAGAACCGTGACGGCCTGTCCTTCCGTATAATGGTTCGAGTCGATCGGGACGCTGCCGCCGGTAGCGCCATTACCATAATAGGTTACTGTATACGTTACGGGTGCAGTTGTGGCGTTTCCGCTGCTCTTGCTGCATGCTATTTGGACAACCGGCAATGCGAGAAGTGTAACGAATAATCTGATTGTTTTTTTCATAATCTGTTTTCTCCAATACCGCGATAATTTTTCTGAGAACGAACAAAGACGTAGAATATAGCAATTATCGCATATGGTTGTCAAGGTCGAGCGGCAAGGGTTTGTCTGTCGGAAATTGCACAGATCCCTCACCGCCACGTTGGTATGATAATTGCGAGATATTGTGTTGATGGCGTCCCCTAAAAACAAGGAGCAACATATGAACCAAAAAGCGGTTACGGTCGTCGGCGCGACAGGCGCCCTGGGATTGAAAATCGTCAAGGCGCTCATGGACAAGAATGCCCACGTAAGGGCCATGGTACGGCCAACGAGCAATCGAACGCCGCTGCAAGACCTTGGGGTGACCGATTTTGTCGTGGCCGACATGATGAACCCGGGCTCCTTGCAAGAAGCCATGACCGCAAGCCCGAAATCCGATGCCATTGTTGTCAGTGCCGCGGGCTACACTCGCCACACCAAAGGCGATAGTCCCAAAACCGATACCATAGGGTATCGTAATCTGGTTGACGCGACAAAAGCCAAAGGCATTCCACGTTTTGTCCTGATCTCAATTCTGGAATGCGACAAGGCGGCGCACGTGCCTCATTTTTACAATAAGCATCTCGTGGAAAAGTATCTGAGAGACAAGGGCCAGCCGTTTATTGCGCTTCGCGCCGGCGCATTCCTCGACCAGGCAAGGGATTTCGTTCTGCCCAAGATTCAAAAAGGCATTTTCCCCGTGTTTATTCCCGGTGTCGCGTATGGCATGATTTACACTCCGGATCTCGCGCGATACGCCGCCATTGCGGCGACAAGTCTCCCTGAAAAAGAGCTGAATTCAACGGTTGACGTTGGTTGGGACATGCCCGCGACAGGAACCAACGTTGCCGAAGCTTTTTCAAAGGTCCTTGGGAAGAAGATAGTCGCGAGGCCCGCGTTTCCTTCCTTTATTGTCAACGTGGTCCTGCCGTTTATCGGTTTGTTCGCGCCAGGCGTGAAAGACATGTCTGCAATGGCGAAATGGATGGGAAGCGGAGTATACACGAGCAAGAACACCCAAAGACAAAAGGAACTATTCGACGATTTGCCCAGCATAGAAGAAGCGGTGAGAAGGTATTGCACGGACCGGAAGCTTATTTAAATGGAAGTGGCTTCTGGTTAGCCCGGATTTGAAATACGATTTTTATTCAATGAGTGTCGTATTTGTGGTCATTCCCTTTTATCCCGGCAAATTTCCATGATTTTTTTCATCCTTCCGCCTTAATTAATACCGCGGTCCTGCCCATGAATACCTTAGGCGATTCGACTACCGATAGCCGCGCCGCCTTGGCCTTTTGTAACGTTACTTCAAATTCGCTTTTTGAAACATGAAACGGCGGCTCCACCAATAATA
>JBAVGL010000073.1:0-1940 GCA_049684795.1 Chitinivibrionales bacterium
GTTATTGCACATGCACCAATCGCTGGACGGTCTTGGAATCACCGGCCGTTAAAGTGACATAATAGACCCCGGCAGGCTCGCTTTTCCAGTCATGGCTTAGGCTATGCTGGCCCGAAGCTTGTTGACCATGGAAAAGCGTCCGTTCCGCGCCCTGCGAATTGACCAGGCAAATCTTGACAGACCCGCCTTCAGGCAAGACGTAGGAAATCCTTCCCTGTTTCACGTTAACCAGGAAATCCTGGATCTTTAGCGCCCTCGCCGGGACGTTAACGGAAACGGGATAATTCCCGACGTAGATCCCCACGCCCGAGTTGTCAAAAGAAAGCCCACTGCCGCCGAAAGAGACCGCGTATTCACTAGTATCAGCGCTATTGACGGCTATGGTCGCAGCCACGTTTGCGCCCGATTTGACGGCCGTAACCGTTTGCGTGCCTCCCGCTTTGCCGCAATAAAAGGTGGTAAACGTCATGGGATTATCGAAACGCACAAGAAAATGCTGTCCGTTGGATGAGTTCTTCTTGTAATTAACGGTGCCGCAGGAATACGGATTGATGAGTGGCGCGGCCATAAGCGAGTCCCCTGCAAGCGCGTATTGCGAGCTCGTGGGCAGCGACGGCTTGATTCTGAGTGTCTTTGCGTTATAGTCGATGGTAAAACCCGTAATGGCGAAAAGCGCGGCGAAACACGTAGGCGTATTCATATACCGGTCGGCGCCCCAGTCTGTGCTGGCGGCTCCGGAAACGGTCATTTTGCACTCCACATTATAAACCCTCTTAAATGCGCCGAATACGTCGTTCCAGAAAGCGTGCAGCGCCCGCATTCCGTAATCGGGCTTATTGTGGCCGAACGCGGCGCAAAAATCGCCTGCCCCATAAGCGGCATATTGGACATAGGGGCCATTGAAATAGGCGCCCTGCGGAGGGTTGGAGGTATTAATGACATTGGAATAAGACATCATCATCGAATAGAGCGGCGGATTATGCTGGTCCAGGCAGGCGTCATTCATAACATCGAGACAACTCTCTATCCTGCTTTCCGGATGGAGCGGGCCTAACCCGCATACGTCTGCGGCCCACTGACCTATCAGCGCGCCGTCCCATACGCTTGTTCCCTTGGAAACTGACGTTGGTCCCGGGGCGACGTTTGAAGATCCAGTATAGTAGCCGGTTTTTCCGCTTGAACTCTGAAGGGAATTGTTCCAGAAACCGCTGTTGGCGATAGTGGAATTATTGTCCCGCTCAAAGGCGGCGGAGGTTTTGGTGAAATCGGCGTTATAGGCGGCAATGTCTCCGGTATTGCCGGTCGCTGTTGCGGCATTGATTACCGCTTTCAATGCTCCGAGATACAGTTCGTTATCAAACTCCTTTGACGGAAAGGTCCACCCGGAACTAAACGGGTTATCGTAGGTGGTCTGGGCATTGTCGTCGGTAAGACCGTCGCCGTTATTGTCCTCGGATATGACGCCGGCCACCGCTTTACTCATAAAGGGATACATTGTCTTGAGATACGCGGTGTTTCCGGTCCACTGGTAGAGCTTGTAGGTTTCCAGCATGAACTTCTGTCCGACATCGCTGCGGATATCGGTGCTGCCATAGGTATGCCCGAACAATCCGCTTGATAGCTGCGTGCCGGCCATTTGGGCGACCTGGGACCACTCGGCCTGGGGCGCGAAGCATCCAAGAGCAAAGTGGGCATGGTACGCCTGATCGTTGGTACCGTAATTGCCGAGGCTGCTCATGGATTCCTCCATGCCGTAGCTGCCTGTTACGCCACCGGTTGTCGCTGTTGTCCAGTGTGTCATGCTATTGTAGACATGGAGGCAGTTGATGACAAGGTCCGTTAGCCAGGACGGGAGGTTTGAATTTAGTATCTTATTGTGCCAGTTGTCGACCTTGGCTTCTAAAGAGACGGCGTTATCCCTGCCGTAGGTTGCCAGCGTC
>JBAVGL010000074.1:0-4117 GCA_049684795.1 Chitinivibrionales bacterium
TCTTGGTCATAAACTGCGTTTCAAAATTATCGATGCGGCCATGGCTTTTGAGCGCTTCAACGACCGTTTCCCGGTCGTCCTGATTTTTCCAAATATTTAATTCCAAGGACGTTTTTCCGGCGACATCTTTTTCGGAATAACCCGACAATTGCTCGAACCCCTTATTTACGGATACGAACATTCCGTCGGAAAGCCTGTTGATGCTGATTAAATCGGGACAGGTAAAAAAAACTTTTTTGAATTTTTCTTCACTCTCCCGCAGCGCGGCTTCCGACCGCGCAAGTTCTTTTTCCTTGATAGTCGCGTCAATCGTCTGCCGGATGATTTTTGGCAGCTTGTCGAAAAAATTCGGTTCCTTGACAATATAATCCCGCACGCCCATTTTCATCAAGTCAACGGCGATTCTTTCGTCGCCGTTGCCGGTGGTGATTATGACGGGCGCGTTAATCGTTTCTTCCTTGAGAGCGGAAATGACCTGTTTGGCGTTCATGTCCGGCAAGCTGTAATCCAGAAGAATTATCGCGTCGTCAATCGTTCTGGCGGCGGAAAGGGCTTCGGCCCCGTTTATTACCGCATTCGTTTTGAATCCTTCACGCTCCAGCGTCATGCGCATAAGACGATTCAGGGCAACATCGTCTTCGACGATAAGGACGGTGGGGAGGTTATTGTTTAGCGCCGAAGCCGGTTTATTATTGTGAATGTTTTTTTCCATAAAGGCGTCTTTCTTAAAAAATGGCAGCCATGCTTCCTATAGACATATATGCCCCCCGACCGCAGACAACGCCCCCCAAGGTTCCATTGACCGCAGAGGGAGATTTTACCTCATCCCTTTCCCTTCTCCTTACCAAGGAGAAGGGTGCTCGAAGAGCGGGTTGAGGTTTCCCCCCGCCGGGGGCAAGGGGGCGCTTTTCTTTTCCCCCTGCGCCTGCTTGCGCTGCCGCGTTGACAGGCAAGGGGGCGTTAACTAAAAATTATTTCCCGTGATTTCCATTTATTTTTGGAACATGGACAATGAGTAAAAACAACCCCAGTTGCCGCACGGCCTCGACGAATTTTTCGTAATCGATGGGTTTTGTCACGTAATTGTTGCAACCCAGTTTGTGGCAATTTTCAATTTCCCTCGGATCGTCGGTCGTCGTAATCATCATGACCGGCATTTTCTTGAGCTCTTCATCGGCTTTCACGCGTTTCAGGACTTCAACGCCGTCAATTTTCGGCATCCTGATGTCGAGCAGCAATAAGAGGGCTTTGCCTTTTTCCCGTTTTGGTCCCTCTCCTTTTTGATACAGATAATCCAGGACTTCCTGGCCGTCTTTGAAACGGACGATCTCGTTGACGATGCCCGCGCGTTTCAGGTTCCTCTGAATGAGCGTGGCATGACCGTCGTCGTCTTCGGCGATGAGTATGATGACTTCTTTTTCCATGGGCCTGTTCCTTTCTTTGTTAAATTCCAGGCAATTTCACGAAAAACCTGCTTCCTGTCCCCGGCTCCGATTCCACCCACACTGTACCATTCTGCCTCTCGGCGCTTTGCCGCACGATGGTCAATCCAAGGCCTTCGCCGGCGCATGTGCTCTGTTCGACCCGGTAAAAAATTTCAAAGATTTTATCTTGACATTCCAGTTGTATGCCGACCCCGTTATCTTCGACGCAATAAACAACGTCGTTCTCCAGCTTGTTTCCGCTGATGCGTATACTGCCGAGCCTTTTTGCATCAAGATATTTTAAAGCGTTTTCAATGAGATTGAGAAATATCTGGTTTGTTTGGGCCGAATCCGCTCTGCAAGGCGGCAATTTCGCAAGGTGGAATTGCGCCCCTTTTTCCTTGGTTACATATTCAAGGGAATCAACGACTTCATAAACAAGTCTGTTCATGTCAAGGTTTTCAATCGTTATGGCCGCTCGACCGAGCCGCGAAAGCTTGAGCAAAGCCGAAAGCTGCAAGTCCATCCGTGCGATGCCCGATTTGATATATTCAAGGGATTCCGGAATGTCCTTTTTAAGTATCGGCGCCATTCTCTGCATTGCCTCCGCCGAAATGTCTCCGGTGTTGATCGCTTCCATTAATGCCATGATCGACCCCGACAATTCCTTCGCGAACCCCTGGACATTGACAAGGGGTGAGCGGAGGTCATGGGACGTCACGTAGATGATCTGCTCAAGGTCCCTGCTCTTTTGTTCGAGCTGTTCAGTATACTCATGAAGTTTTTTCTCCATGTGCTTGCGCTCGGTGATGTCCTGCACGACGCCGGACATCCGTACGGGATTACCCTCGGAATTTCGTTCATGAACGCCCGCGGCCCTTATCCACCGCCGCTCGCCATCGATAGGGCGGATGCGGCACTCGAAGTCCCAGTTGGTTTGCGAGGCCGTAGCCTCGCCGAAACTCCGGTCTACCTCTGGGCGATCCTCGGGTACAACATGTTCGAGAAACATTTCGTACGTCCAAGATGGCAGCAACGTTTTATAGCCGAAAATTTGGTCGTGGAGCAGGGTTCGATGCGCGGTGTGGTCCCGAAGGTCAAGTTCCCAAGCTCCGGTACGGATTATTTGCAGGGCAAAGTTCAGCCGCCCTTCGCTTTTAAGCAGCGCTTCTTCGGCCCGCTTTCGTTCGGTAATGTCCACAACCGCGGTAATGTAATAAAGCGGCTTGCCTTCTTTATCTTTTTGCAATACCGTGCTGACGTCGGCCCAGACAATGGAACCGTCCTTCTTAATGTATCTTTTTCTAAATCGGATGGTGGATTTTTCACCCGACAACAATTCTTTCAGAAGCTTTTGGGTTAATTCATTATCATCCGGATGAGTGAAGTCTTGCCAATTCTGATGCGCTAATTCTTCTTTCGTATATCCCAGCATGTCACAGAAAGCAGGATTGACTTCCATGGAACCATCGAGAGAAGTAAATGATTTCCCGATGGCGGAGTTATCAAATTCATTCCTGAATTTTTCCTCACTCTCCCGCAGCGCTTCCGCATCTATTAACTTCTCCTGATAGAACCGCATTCTCTGCTGCCTCAAGAACAGAAAAAGACAGCCTCCCATTCCCGCGAGAATGATAAAGATAAACAGGACCATCAGCGATAAACGCGCGCGTAGTGGCGCAAACACCTCCCCAATGTCCACACGCGCGACCAGGAACCAGGGTGAGTCGGGCACCGAGCGAATAGCCGCGAGCACCGGCATGCCGCGGTAGTCGATACCTTCCATTGTTCCTTCATGTCCAAGAACAGCCTCTACAACCGGTAGTGCGGTTTTTTTCAAAGGAATTTGCAATTTCAGGGCGGTATTTTTCTGGAATTTAAGTTCATTAAGGAAAAGGATGGTGTTCCCTTCGCGCCGGGCGATCAGAGTCTCGGATGTTTTACTGGGAATAGGCCATGTCTGAATATATGGATAAAGATAGACATTCGGGTCTATCCGCAAAACAAGTACGGAAAGCGGACGGTTGTTTTTATCATCGAAAATTGGGACAAGCAATGCCAGGTGGATCGGCCCATTGGGCGTGTCGCGGTGGAAATCGAGGAAGGTTATGTTCCTGGAATGAAAAACATCGGCGATTTCCTTTGCAAAATAGGCGGCCACCGGTTCACTTTTATCGGGTTTTGATATTCGTTCCAAGCCAAAAATGTCAAGTAAAAACACCCGATCATATTGTTTGTTTGTCGCAAATTTGTCAAGCCAGGTTTGCAGGCGATCGCGAGCTTCAATATCTTCCGGGTTTTTAAAATAGCGTTTTACCAAAGCGGCAAAGTCGCTGTTACGATAAAATATTGCCCCATCGGCCAAACGTTCTTTACGCCATTCCATCAAGTCATCCACTTTTAATTTAGCAATGGCGGAAAGCTGCCCTTCCGCGAGGGCGCGGAAATTTAATTCATAATGATGGTAATAAAGCGCGCTGCACGAAATAATTGCCAAAGACAGGACGATAAACGCTATGATAAGCCCTAATGATTTGGTGTTTTCCTTATTAACGTTAACGGAGAGCGCTTTTTCTTTTCGAGAGGGAAGAAGATTTTGTTTACCCATACCAAATATCCCGCGATGGGCGATCTGAATATCAGGCAAAACCAACTATGATTCCTGTGATAAAAAGGATTGCCATGATTTTGAC
>JBAVGL010000075.1:0-2074 GCA_049684795.1 Chitinivibrionales bacterium
TAACAGGTTTCCGAGATTGTTGAGCGCTTCGAGATAGTCAGGCTTTATCTCAATTGCCTCCTGATATTGGGAAATAGCTTCATCGATCCGACCTGTTTTCGATAATACCTTGCCCAAGTTAAGGCGCGCCATCCAGCAGGAAGGGTTTTTCTGGATCGTGGATCGAAAAAGTGTTTCGACATCCGTATACATCCCGCTTTGTTTCCATGTCATAGCTCCAAGAACCAAAAGCAAAAGTCCATAAAGCGTTAGTCTTAGAAACGACCGTATATTTAGGGTAATGAGATTGAGGGTCGATTCAATTCCAGCAATTGTTAATACAACCGGGCCTATACATGCAAGATACTGAAAATGGTCCGCGACAAAAGAATACTTAAAAGGAAACACATTAAAAAAACCAAGTACTGGAAAAAGCGATGCGGTGAAGAAAATGAATACGGCCAAGGGCGCGCGCCATCGGTGGCGTAACGACCAGAGCACACCGATAAGGATTAGCGTCGCGACAGGAAATAAGTACTCCCACCAAATGCCTTGGCTCACATTCCAGCGAGGGTAAATAAAAGTCAAATTCACAGGAAGGAATATTTTGCTTAAATAAAACCATATGGCCCGGCCAGCAATAAGGCACCGTTCAATAACGGTAAAAGTAAATGCATTTCCTTCAGCGCCAATAAATTTACGTTCCACCCATGCGGTGAACAAGCCGGATGCGATTCCAATTATAAAAAACGGTATTAAAGGAACTACGTCGGCTTTCCAAGCTATTTTTCCTCGTTTCCACCAAAAAACCGCAAGAAACGATACTGGCATTGTCGCAATAACTGATTTCGATAACAGACCAAGAATAAAAAAACAAAGGGCAATTATATAATATTTACTTTTTCTTTCCTTGTCAAACTGCAAATAAACCAACGCTGTTGAAAAGAAAAATACTCCGGAGAGCATGTTCTTCAGTTCCGTTATCCAAGCAACCGACTCCACCTGCACCGGATGCAAGGCAAAAACCGCGGCAATAAACCAAGCGCCCGGTATTACCAGGCGGCGCAATATACAAAGCAATAATAATGCGGAAACAAAATGCAGCAAAATATTGACTAAATGATATCCAAGCGTTGAATTGCCCCAAAGGTGATATTCAAACCAGAAAACACTATGCACTAAAGGATAATACTGCTGGGTAGCTCCCAATTGGGACCAGATTCGTTTCAACCCATCGAATGATCTTAATTCAGGTTTGGTGATATGCCCATCGTCATCCCAGATTGGCGTTCCGTTCCATGATGGTTGATAAGCAATTACCGTGCTAATAAACAGGACAATTGCAAAAATCCAATCCCGGTTTAACACGTGATTTGATACTTCTTTCATTTGTTTCTGTGACAATTTTTTCAGTTCTTTTTGACTATTTGAAGTTTTTTTATGTTTAGGCATAAAGCTTGCTCATTATTATTAAAATGTAATTTCTTCAGGGGAATGTTGTTCTACCAAAGTGCCATCACCTAATTCACCGTCGTTATTTGATCCCCAAGCGAATAGATTCCCATCCGTTTCAATAATGAGATTATGGTATGTACCCGCAGCAATAGTTTGCACACCAGTTTTAATCTGAACAGGTAAAAGCTGAGTTGTTGTGGAACCGTTACCAAGTTGACCAAAGGAGTTAAATCCACAAGCTAACAATGTTCCGTCAGTTTTTAAAATGAGGCTATGGTAATAGCCTTCAGCAATGCTTTGCACACCTGTCAAGGTCATGATTTGTTTAAAGGAATGTTGGTCTGTGGTAGTACCATCGCCAAGTTCGCCATCACCGTTGTATCCACATGCAAACAGAACTCCTCCATTCTTTACAAGTAGGCTTTGGTTACTGCGAGCAGAAATGCTCTGAACGTCTGATGCGGTCAATTCGGGAATAGAATCATTATTTGTTGTTCCATCACCGAGTTGACCATTACTGTTATTTCCACAAGCAAACACAGTTCCATCCGTCTTTAAGATCAAGCTATGGTTTTCTCCAACTGAAATGCTCTGCCCTCCTGTCATGATCTGTTTAAAGGAATGCCGCTCTATTGTAGTA
>JBAVGL010000076.1:0-1713 GCA_049684795.1 Chitinivibrionales bacterium
GGATCTCCAACTAAACAAAAGCGGATCGTGCTTTAAGATAGCTCGTGATTGATGAAGGAATGGTCGAGGGACAGTCTTTATGAATTCGTCCATTGGTCTTTTTTTAATTACCATAGGGCTCATTTATGGTTTATCGTTTTGCCCGACTATGAGAAAAACGACTTGTAAACAATTACCGCGGCGGCAAGTATCAAAGCGCTTCCCACGACGCGGTTAATCCACGGAAGCACTGTGGAATTAAAATGGAACGTGAGCTTGCTGAAAATAAAACATTTAGTGGTGTCAAAAAACATGGCGCATGAGACAAGACCGATAAAAAAAAAGAAAAACGACCTGGTCCGCATGCCGAAATTGACCCCTGCGATTCCGAGAAGGGTCATCCAGAACGCGTAAACAAAGGGATTGCATGAATTAACGAGAAATCCCGAAAAAAAGCCTTTTAGCAGGTTGAATTGTATTGCGCCGGATCCGGAACGGGTCGATAAGAAAGCAGCGTTAGGCTTTTTGGTCCATTGCGCAAGTCCGAAACCTGCAAGGATCGATGAACTTACGATTGCGGCGATGGGTTGATTATGGACCGTTTTAAGTATTTGAAAAATACCGAAATAGCTGACGGTGATAATGCTTAAATCACTGATCCATAAACCTGAAAGAACCGCCAGCCCTGCAACAAAGCCGCGACAGACGGATGCCTGGAAATAGAGCATCAGGCCCGGTCCAACGCTGCATGTCATGGTGACCGCGACCAGCATGCCATAAAAAAAAGGGTTCATTGGTTCCGCTTTGTTAAAATAAGATCGCACAATTCACGTACCGCCCCGTTGCCGCCGCGGTGCTTCGTGACGTAATGGGCGATTTTTTTGATCGCCATGTCGCCATCAGGCACCGTGACGGCGACGCCGGCTTTTCGCATCACATTGAAATCGTTCAGATCGTCCCCGATATACGCGACTTCAACTTGAGTGCACTTGGCCGACACGTACATGCCGCCGTCGGTGAGCACGGTCTTCATAATAAGTTTCCGCCTTTGAATGAGTGTTGTCTGAATCGGTCATGATGCTTATTCCATCGATTCAGATAAACCGGTTCACCGAAACATCGCCGTATATCATCACGCAGGTTTACCTTTTCAAAAAGCCATTTTCCGCAATGCTCTCCGCCGGATTGAAGAACAATTACTTTATCGTAGATAATTACCCGTACAAAACCTTATCCGCCTTCGGGCGGGTTCAGCCTCATAAAATCGCTTTTAATTGTTAAGAAAACATTTGGTCAAAATTAGTTTTTTGTTATCGAAAGGAAAATGTTTGGAGATAGCGACTATTCAAAAAAGTGCTATACACTCCGATTTTCTGTGACGTTATTGTGACGATTCAGGAGGTCAGGGCGCACCATCTCATAAAATGAACTTTCCTGCTTAAAATCCTGTCCATTTTGCCCCAAAACCGCATTCTGGTTTACATATAAGGAATAGCTATTTCCGAGATCTTCCACTATTGGCGGGCAAGACAAGGATTTTAAGAAAGTGAAAAAAAAGTCATTTTTTTTAAAGCAGGATTGTATTATAATTTAATGATTTAGAAAAGAGCGTTGAATGAATAAAAAAACAAAAATCTAAACTGACGTAAATGGCACTATTTTTGCTTCTTTTCTTATGAGTGAAAAATTTTTAATAAAGCCATTTTAAAAAATTCTGATTCCAGAGGAAAAGGG
>JBAVGL010000077.1:0-1732 GCA_049684795.1 Chitinivibrionales bacterium
ACCTATTCATTTCTTTCCGGGGGAGGGGATTCGCTTTTCGTTAACTTTGTCATAACAAAACAGGGGCTGCCGGACACGGCGCTCATTATTGAAAAAACCGGCGATTGGGGCCTGGTCAAGCAGGCGACCGCGGCGGACACGCTCAAAACGATTTATTTCCGCGCCCGCATCACGAACTCCGATGCCGGCAATTATGTCGCCAACCTGACCGTGAGCGCCAACGTGACCGCCATGTGGAAACTGGCCGATTCCATAGTCAACCTCATGACATTGCAGCAAAAACTGGAAAATCTGTATGCTTGGACCACCGTGTTCAATTTAACGGGATTCGGCGCAGATGATATTACGCTTCCCGACGGCAGAGTGGTCGTTGGCTGGAGGAGCTCCGACGGTCCCAATGGAATACGTTTTCCCGCGAACGGACCTCCAGTTGGCATTGCAATTTTCGGTTCCGGAAACACCGCCACGGATTTTGCAACGGAGGCGGCGCTCGGATGCACGTGGGACACGGCCATGGCCGTGAAGGTCGGCGACGCCATCGGGCAAGAGGCCCGCGCGAATGGTTTGTTTTGCAACCTCGGGCCCATGTGCGATTTGGTCATTAACCCGCGCTGGGGACGCGCCTTCGAAACGATTGGAGAAGACCCTTACCTGAACGGAAAAATGGTTTCCCATCAGATAATGGGAATTCAAAGCGAGCGCGTGATTGCAACTCCCAAGCATTTTACTCCGTACTGCAAGGAAGATCAAAGGGCGGATGGACAGAGGATAATTATTTCGGAGCGCGCTTTAAGGGAATTGCCGCTTGTGCCTTTCGAAATGGCCATCAATGAGGGCGGCGCAAGAGGGCTCATGACGTGCTACAACAAGGTCCAGGTCCCCGGATTTACCATTACCGATCCAACGTTACTGGCGGAAGCTTGCGATTTGGCGGCGACGGACCGGCATACAATCAGCGACATAGTTCGTAATGGCTGGGGATTTAACGGCGTCATCATGACCGATTGGCACGGCGCGCAGGCCGCGGATGAAACCTATTGTTTCAATACGGCGTTTGATATGAGCATGCCGAGTGGCGACGGATTTCTCAACGCGGTAACGAACATCACTGCCGGACTGCCGGGTTGGACGGTTGATACGCTGAATAAAAAGGTCCACAATGTGATGTACGATAAATTATGGGCCTGGGGTGGCAAGCTGCTCGCCAATGATGCGGCGATCAATACGTATCCCACAAGCAACATTTGTTCGCAGGCACATCTTAATTTGACGCTCCAGGAGGCCCGCGAGAGCATCGTGCTCGCTAAAAACGATTTGGTCAACGGCGCCCCGGCCCTGCCGATCGACAAAACCGCTTCGTTAAAAGTCGCCGTAATCGGAGCATATTCGGTCCTGTTCAGGGCGGGAGGAGGAGGCTCAAGCGCGGTCACCCCCGATTCCCAGATTTCACCCTGGCAGGGAATACAGACCCTTCTGGCCGCCAACCCGGCCACCAAAGTGACCCTTACCCAAGATTGGACCACCAACCCCGACGTGGCGATCGTGTTCGTGGGAGTTGACATAGAAGAGGAAGGCGACGACCGGCCTAACATGGTCATTAGCACAGCGCAATTGAGCATGGTATCGTCGATCGCGGCCGCGGTGAAAAGAACGATCGTCGTGTACACCGGCGGAAGCGCCTCGGTTGCTGGGTCGTGGTCAAGCGTTCCAGGCGTCGTCATAGCCTTTTATC
>JBAVGL010000078.1:0-10701 GCA_049684795.1 Chitinivibrionales bacterium
CTATTCGGTAGTTCGGCATAAACCCATTTAATAACCCGTTCAAATAAGTATTGGCCGGTGCCCCAAAATCCGAGGCAACCGGTCAACGACGACTTCCCCTATTTTTTGAACATATCCGAAACGGTTATCGAGGGATGGTGGTAGCGCTTTCGGCCTATGGTTTTTTTGGCATACTGTATGGCTTCGACGGGGCACCATTGCAGGCAGGCAAGACATTGCTCGCAGTGATTAAGCCACGTGGGTTTTCCTTCAACCAATTTGATGTTTTCCACCGGGCACACTTTGGCGCATATTCCGCATTTTGTGCAGGTTTCCTGGAGAATAAATTTCTTGTCCGCCGTCCGTAACTTCTTGCTGCCGCCGTTATAGAGGAAGCCGGAAAAAATGGCATTGACTATCCATGAGTTTTTATCAACTCCGGCGGTTTCGCGCTTTCTTACTTTTTCAACGATCAAGTCGATTTTGGGGACGGCGGATGTAAACGATTTCTGCTGGGATTCCTTTGATCGGGCCCCGTATAACGGCAGATAATTGCCGGGCATTCCTACGCCGAAAGCGGCCGACAGCGTCATTCCCTTGGACTTCAATACCCTTGATAGCATTCCAAGAGCTCCAGCGGGAAATCCGCCGAAAGTGGCGACCGCGAAAATGTACTTGTCGGGCGCAACGGCAAGACGTTCCGCGAATTCTTTTACGATAATCGGGAGCCCCCACATATAAACGGGAAATACTATGCCTGTTCTCTCGGCGGAAACGTCATAACTTTGTTGAAACGGCTTCCTGATGGCCACAAGCTGGGCATCGCCAAGTTTGGCCGCGATGTCCCGTGCCGTCTGAAGCGAATTGCCCGTGCCGGAAAAATAATACAGCACTGTTTTCATGCTAACCTCCTGTTTAATTTTGCAGCAATAATATATAATTTGTCTTGAGGATAGATAAACCTTCGCCATTAATTTTTACACTAATTTTTTGTTAGAGGCGCATACACCATGAAACCAATCATTCATCCGATTTTGGCGTTCTTCATCGCGCTGTTTGCGGTAATTCCTGCGTTCGCGGTCACCATAACCGTTGACGCGGCTGCCGGAAGAAGGCCAATCTCGCCGTGGATTTACGGAAGAAACAACAGCCTTTCCGACGATCCGGGCAGTCCGGTTTCGTCGGCAAACTGGCAGCTATACCGGGCCGCGGGTCTGCGGATGCTCAGGGAAAACGGGGGAAACGACGCCACGAAATACAACTGGAGCCGGAAACTGACGAGCCATCCGGATTGGTATAACAACGTTTACGCCCACGACTGGGACTATCTCGCGAAGTCGCTGCAGGACAGCCTTCCCAACGCCCAAGGTCTTCTGGCGTTTCAACTTCTCGGTAAGGCGGCGTCGAATACGAACAACAATTTCAACGATGGCGCGTATAACGGTTCGGCGTATTGGAGCGGCGTGGAGCAAAACCTCGCCGGGGGCGGGATCGTCAACCCGGGCGGCGGCGATTCGGCGCTTAAAAACGGCGACCCCACGCTGTACCTCATGGACTGGCCCGCTGACTCCACCACGGCGATCCTCGACCATTGGTTTGGCGGTGGCGACGCCGGGATCGATTCCAGCCGTTTCAGGTATTGGAACATGGACAACGAGCCCGAAATATGGATCTCGACGCACGATGACGTAACGCCGCCGACCCTGACGGCGGAACAGTTCATGCAGAAGTATTTCGCGGTCGCCAAGGCGGCCCGGAAGAAATATCCGGGCATCAAGCTCGCCGGGTTCATCGCCTGCAACGAATGGCAGTGGTATTCCTGGAACAATAAAGTCGTGACGGACACGGAAAGCGGCGTGCAGAAAAGCTATGTGTGGGCCGAATATTTCATCAAACGCATCGGTGAAGAGGAAAAAGCGAGCGGGACGCGGCTCCTTGACGTCATGGACTTCCATTTTTATCCGTCCACGACTTCCGACGCGGGTCTGACCATGCAGCTCCACCGCATCTGGTTCGATACTTCCTGGGTCTGCCCGATAGCCAACGGCTGCAAATTGATCGGCGGCGGATGGAATGAAAACAGCACCAAGGAATATATCATGGCGCGGTGCGCCCAATGGCTGAACACGTATCTCGGCGCGGGCAACGGCGTTACCTTCGGCGTGTCGGAATGCGGCAGCATGTATTCAACCGACGCCAACGTGGTGGCGGCCTGGTACGCGTCGATGCTGGGGACCTTCGCCGACAACGGCGTTGACTTCTTCACGCCGTGGGAATGGGACGTGGGGCAATGGGAGACGCTGCATTTGTTCAGCCGGTACGCGCGCTCGACCCGCGTACAGTCGGCGTCGAGCATGGACACGCTCGTTTCCGCCTACGCGTCGATCAACCCCGGCAATGACTCCATGACCATTGTGTTTGTCAACAGGGACCAGGCAAGCGCGCAGACCGCCGCCATGACTCTCAATAATTTCGTTTGCGCGGCCGGGCCCTTTTCCACCCTGCAGTTGAGCGGGCTCCCTTCCTCGGAGACCTTTCAATCGCACAGGGCAAACGCCCTGAAATCCGGGACCGTTGCCGTAAGCGGCAATTCGTTTTCCCTTTCTCTGCCCAAAATAAGCGTGACCGCCGTTTTGCTTACCGGCACCGCCTCTTCGGCAACGCGCTTTTCCCACAATGAGACCGTGAAAAAGATGTCGGTTTTCTGCAATGGCACAACGCTCCGTTTCAAAAGCCCCGCGACACTGGAGCATGCGTCCATCGCGCTGTATAACGTGCGGGGCGAACGTGTCCGCTCATGGGACAAAAGCGGTTTTTCCGGAGCGTATTTTTCCCTCGCGGGACTGTCGGCCGGACGGTATTTGGTAATTGTCAATAATGGAATGGTGAAAAAACAGATCGTGGTGGCGCGCTGATCCGCCTTCCTGCCCGCGCTATCGGGGCGGCAGGCAAGATGGCGGATCACTCACGTAAAAATGAAAGCCTTTCCGCCGCTTCGCCGCACTGGCGGCTTTTGCCCGATCCGGGACAGAAGGCCTTTGAAAACTGCTGCCACGCGCGGAAACAGGCGCGCTTGTTTCCGGAATTGGGCTTTAACTGGTACATTTTGTCAAGCGATCTGGCCCAGAAATAGGTTGCCTCCTCCAGGGTATTGCTTTTAAAAGCGGACCTGATCGTTTGGGCATTGCCGAACGACTCGATTGCCCGGTCGTATTTCCGGAGCGCGAAAAATAATTTTCCGCACAGCAGGTAATAATATCCGTCGTTGACAGGTTCGGACGCCGTGAGGCGGCGGGCGCGGGCAGTGTCACCCAGCGCGATGTAGCATTCGAGGAGCGAGACGACGGCCATGTTCTTCAGCGAGTCCGGCAGGCCCTTTTTAAGCGTGATTTCGAGCGGCCCGACCGCTTCCCTGTACTGTTTTTGCCCCGCGGCCTTAAGGCCCTTTTTAAGAAGGTCGGTCCCGCGGTCAACGTTTTTTTTCAGTTTTTCTTCCGTGACCAGCGCGCCCGGCTGTCCGGCGGGCGACGCGGAGGGACCGGCCGGTCGGTCAACCGCGGCCGCGGCGTTATCCGGGGGCGACGGCTTGTCAAGGGCGCTTTGCGGTTCCGCCACTGCGTTTCCATGCGCGGTCGCGGGCGAAAGGAGTGAATTCATTTTCTTGAAAAACCGGTTGTCAAGCTTTTGCCCGAATTCGGGGAATACGATGAGCGCCGCAAGGAGCAGCGCCGCAATAACGCCTGCCGACACGACCACGGCGGTTGAAAGGTACAAGGCCCTTTTCCGCTTGAGCGGAGGAGGGACGGCGGGATTTTTTATATGATCGCTGACGATCTGGTCCGGCGTTTTCTGGATGATTTTCTTAAGCAACCCGATGAGTTCGCCGCTGAACTCGGAGGCGTTGGCGAAGCGTTTTTCCCTGTTGAGTTCCATGCTCTTGTCGATTATCGCGCAGAGGCGCCTGGGAACGTCGACGCCGAACGAATCGAGGGGCCTGTAATCATTGACCATTTTTTTCTGGACGAGCTCGGCCATTGTCTTCTGGGGGAAGGCCTTGACGCCGGTGATTATTTCATAGATCACCGTGCCCAGCGAATAAATATCGCAACGGCAATCCAGCGACTCTCCGTTGAGTTGTTCCGGGCTTAGGTAGGTAAACGTGCCCATGACCTTCTGGCCGACCGTATGCAGGCTGATATCGGCGGGCTTTGCGATTCCGAAATCGGCAAGTTTTATGGCGCCGCTCCTTGCAAGAAGGATATTGGCGGGTTTGATGTCGCGATGGACGACCCCGTGGTAGGGTTTGCCGTAGAGCGTATACACCTGATTGTGGGCGTAGTGGAGCGCGTTGCAGACAAAATAGCCGATCGATAAGGCAAAGGTGAAATGCCCCTGCTTGTGGTGCTTGAGCAGGTCTTTGAGGGAATATCCGTCGATGAATTCCATTTCGAGGTACGGGACGGTGTCGTTCCAGAAATTTACGCCGAAAATTTCGACGATATTGGGGTGGTGCAGGTGCGCCGAAATTTTTGCTTCGGTCTGGAGCCGTTGCTTCGATTCTTCATTAAATCCCGGTTTGAGTATCTTGACTGCCCGGACAATTTCCAGTCCTTCGTGCCAGACTTTATACACATTGGCCATGCCGCCTTCTTCGATAAGTTCCAGGATCCTGTTGGGCCCGATTTTCTGGCCGATTTCAGGCATGGAGATCCCATAGGCCGGCACAACGTCATCGCTGCCGTCCATGAGGGGGTTGTTGGGTTCTTTGCCCGTTGGGGGCGTTGGATCGGCCGAAATGTCCATAGCGGAGAAATCCCGTTGGTTTCAATAAAATTGAACAGAGACAAAGTAACTAAAAATATGTTTTTGCTTCACCGGAAAATATTTTTAAAAAGATTTTTGCTTGACTCGCATAATTGTACATACTATTATTAACATATTGTATATTTTTCTCTACTTGTGGCATGATTTCATTTAAAGGGAGGGTGTTTGCCATGGCAAACTTAACTAAACTTGCTCGGTTCTTGTTAATCGGTTCATTTATTGCAATGGCCGGAATTTCCGGATGCACGAAAAAGCCCAGCCAGGACGAGCTGACAAAACTGGATGAAGCTAAACAGGCCGCCGAGGGCGCCGAGAAAAAACTTTCCGAGCTCAAGCAGGAACGCGTGCAACTCGAAGCAACGCTCCAATCGAAGCAGACCGAACTGAAGCAGAATGAAGACGAACGTGATGATCTGAAGAAAAAAGCGGGCAATTAGTTTCTCTTGGCTTTTTGAACGACAATTTTTTGTCGTTCGGAAAGCTTAGAGAGACTTATCCACCTTGTGGGTTAGTCTCTATCGGGGTTGTTTCTGCATGTGCCGGGCATTAAAAAGATTGATTATGGGAAAATTTCCGGGGATCATCTCCGTATGTTTATTTTTATCCGTGCCACTTTTTGCCGCAAAAACGGAAATGACGTATGAACAGTACGAAGCGGAATTGACGCAGGCGCAGCAGCAGGAAAAAACCGCAAAGGAACAGATCGCCCAGCAGCAATCGGCCATAGAAAACCTCAACCGGCAAGTGTCCGAACTGTCCGAGAAAATAGCGGCATTGCAAAAAGAAAAGTATGCCGTTTTAGGGATCAGCGAAGCGGACGTTACGGCCGCGGAAAATGAATTAGCCTCCATCCGGCAGGCATTGGAACTTCTTTCGGGCCTGCCCGCCGAAGACCTGCTTGTGCGCAAAAATGAAGTGGCGGCCCAACAATCGAGGTTGGAATCGCTGAAAACCAAGCGCGTTTCATATTTATGGAAGGTGCGGGACGAAATAAAACCCGTGGAGGATTTGCTTGAGCAGGTCAAGGCGAAGCTCGCGCAGCAACCCCCTGTTCAGCCGCGGGTCGCGTTGGCGGTTTCGTCGTACACGGTGAAGCTGGTGCCGGGGAACCGCGAGAGCCTGTCGAAAATAGCCGCCTACGATTTCGTCTACGGCAGCGTCGCCAAATGGCCCGCCCTCTACCGTTCGAACCAGTCGATAATCGACAAAAGATTTCAGCGATATACCAAGCGAAACCCGGACCCGAAATATTCACGGGCGGAAGACCTCATTTACCCTGGCCAGGTGCTGGACATACCGCGTTGACCAGACTGCTGAATACTATAACCTCCCTCTTTGCAAAGGTCCCTCCGCACGGCCTTATTTTTGCGGGCACGGCGCTCGCCGTCATGGCTTTCTTCCCCTTTGCCCCTGCTACGCCGCCGTTCGATCTTCCCGGAATCGGTGATATCGCCAGGGAAACCATTATTGCCCCGTTCACCTTCGATGTTGAAAAAACGCCCCAGGAACTTGACAGAGAACGCAAAGAGGCGGCCTCCAGGGTGCTTCTGGTGCTAGATTTCGATCAGGACGCGGCAAAACAGGTTAGCCGCAGGCTTCTTGCCCTGAAGGAAGCATTGACGCCGGCGCCGGGAGAGGCGAAAAATCATGCGCCCGGTGCCGGGGAATCCGGAAAAGGGCTTTCCGAGACGGCAATCCGCACGCTTAAAAAATCGCCCCGCATCATCGACGAAATACTTGACAATACGCAGACTGTCGAGGACAACGGCATCCTGGCAACGCGCATCGTTCCGGTTTCCGCGGAAGAGTCCGATGCTCGCGATTTGGGCCCGCAAAGCCCTGAACCGCAGCGTGCGTATGACAAGGATTTCGCGACGCTTCGCAAAAACGCCTTTGAGTTAACGGTGCGCTGGGCCGATATTCCGACAAAGCAGGCCGCGGTTGAGGCCATACTGGGCAAACTTAAAAACACCTCGACGCTTGACCCCGCCCAGCAGGCCGCCGTCAGCGAACTGCTCTGGGCGTGCGTCGGGCCCACCATTACCGTGAATGATTCCGAGACCGCCTTGCGAAAAGAAAAAGCGGTGCGGGAAGTGCTTTCCATAACGGGAAAGGTGCTTAAAGAGACCGAGCTGGTTCGATCCCATCAGATTGTGACCGCCGATGTGATCGAGAAGCTCTATTCCCTGCGCAAGGCGCAACAGGAAATGGACGCCAGCGGCGCGAAAATGCGGGAACTGATGCATACGGTCGGGGACCTGCTGCTGCTTGCGCTTGCGCTTATGCTCGCGGCGTTCTATATCGTTAAGGTCCTGCCGGGCCTGAAAAAGGAACATAAAAACGCGATGGCCCTGGCATTCATCCTCGTTGTCCAATGCGCGGTGATCAGGCTCTGCCTTTTTATCAACGCGAGGTTGTTTGAAAGCTCGACAAACGCGGCTTCCCCGTCGGCGGACTACATCATTCCCACGTCGCTGGCCGCGATGCTTACGGCCATTTTTTTCAGCCTGAGGATAAGCATTGTCATGTCGCTGTTCGTATCGGTGTTCTTCGGCGTTGCGCTGGGGTTTGATTACCAGATGTTTCTGGTTGCGCTGATGAGCGGGTGCGTCGCGGGATACGTTTTTCGCAACATCCGCTACCGGTTCGATTTTGTCAAGGCGCTGCCGCCCTTGTTTCTGATCTACGGGCTCGTGACGTTGATTTTCGCGTTCATGGGCCGCGAGTTTTCTTTTATCGGGCTCATGCAGACGTGGGGACTTGCGCTTATCAACTGCATTGCGGCGGTATTCATGGCGATGGTGCTGGCCATGGTCATCGAACATCTCTTCGACATCGCAACCAACATGACCCTGATCGAACTGTCGGACATGAACCACCCCGTTCTCAAGCGTCTTTCCATAGAGGCCACGGGCACCTACAATCACAGTGTTTCCGTGGGCAACCTGGCGGAATCGGCCGCCGAGCGCATCGGAGCCAATTCTTTGTTCGCGCGCGTGGCGTCGTATTACCACGATATTGGCAAAATAGAGAGGGCGAATTATTTTATTGAAAACATGACCGCAAGCGAAAAAAGCAGGCAGACCAGGATCAGCCCCAATTTAAGGGCGATGATAATAGCCGCCCACGTGAAGGAAGGCGTGGAGCTCGCCCAAAAACACAAGCTGCCGCGGGTTATCCGCGACGCCATCATGCAGCACCACGGTACGAGCGCCATAGGGTATTTTTTTAAAAAAGCTCGCGAACGGGACCCGCGCGACCAGGCGCGGGAAGACCAGTTCTGCTATGCGGGACCCATTCCGGAATCGCGTGAGAACGCGATCATCATGCTTGCCGATTCCGTCGAGGCGGCATCAAGGAGCATGGCAACGCCTTCGCAGAAGCTGCTGCATGATCTGGTGAAAAAAATCACACGGGAGAAATTCATGTCGGCGCAACTTGACCAGAGCGACCTTACCTTGCGTGATCTGGATGAAATCGCCAAAGGGTTCATGCCGATCCTGCAGGGAATTTTCCACACGAGAGACCTTAAAGCCCAGGAGGCGGACAAGGAGCGATAAACGTGGCGAACACCGGTACCGGATTTGTAAGAAAGCATTTCTTTATCAACCGTAAAATGCAGGGGCGCTATATGCTGACCTTTATGGTGCCCATGCTGGTGATGCTCCTGTTTTTTCTTTTTACGCTCTATATCGCTTCCCAGAGCATCATTTCGACCACCACCAAGATAATCAAGGAGGAAATTGAAAGCAGGACAACCACTCAGTTCCAGGACCAGCAGCAACCAACGGCCGCCGAGTATGCCGAACTGGTCAAGGGGATACGGAATTACATCCGCGATTTTTCCACGGACCAGAAATATAAAAAAGCGGTCCTGGGGTCGCTTTTATGGGTGTTCGGCATCGGCATTTTCCTCATCATCGTGCAGATAGCGCTGCTTACCATTTTCTTTTCCCACAAGCTCGCCGGCCCGCTCTACCGGTTCGAAAAAGTCTGCCATAGTTTGATCGAAGGAAATTACACCGAAGGCGTTTACCTTCGAAAAGGCGACGAAATGCAAAACCTTGCGGTCCTCTTTAATGACATGCTCAAGCTGACCAGGGAAAGGCTCCGGGCGCTGACGGACGCTCCCGATCAGAAGAAAAAGGACGAAATTGTTTCGGCTTTGAAACTTTGATATTGACAGGGATTGATCGGAAAAAGTAATTTTAAGCACCTTAACCATTTGAAAAAATGGATTATTCTCAGGTGCTCAAGGAGAGGTGCCACTATGTTCAGTTCTCTAAATTATAAGCTTCTGGGATTGAGCGTTTTGCTTCTTATTTTGGGATATGTGCTGCTCGGTCAGGGGCCGGTGACAAACCCGCTGTCGCTTAATGTTGCTCCGGTTGTTCTTGTTGCGGTATATCTCTTTCTTATTCCTTTTGCCATAATCGTCGGGGGAAAAGAAGAAAAGAAAAAGTAAGGGCGTTTAGCTCAGCTGGTATAGAGTACCTGCCTTACAAGCAGGATGTCGTAGGTTCGATCCCTACAACGCCCAATTATGCGGTTTCCCGGCTGCATTTATCGATAAGTTTTTTTTAAAAAAGTTTTAGTGGGTCGGTAGTTCAGTCGGTTAGAACGCTGGCCTGTCAAGCCAGAGGTCACGAGTTCGAGCCTCGTCCGACCCGCCACTAATAAGCCTCAAAATCCTTTAAGACAAGCGGTTTTGGGGCTTTTTTATTATGCCGCCCGGCAACATTTCATACTTTCGTATTTTCCTTGACTCACGTGAAAGCGCAAATCGATATTATCCATTATGAATTTAAAACCGGATTTCTGGAGATCGTGTTGTCCCGTCTGTAACGCCGAAAACCAGGCATACATTTATGATCGGGGACTCAAATTCTGGCGTCGACTCGTTGTGGGGAACAACCGGTTCGCGTGCAAAAACTGCAAGGTCACCTGGAGACGAAAAAGACCCGACCGCCTTACCCGTTTGCAAAAAAGAGACGGTTCGGCAAGCCCCGCGCGGTCCATAGGCCGGTCACAAAGGATATATATAAATTTTATGTCCCGATTTAAAAAGAATTTCAAAGTCTATTGCATTATCGGATTGATTTCCGCTTTTTTCGCGTATGCAATAATCGCTGTTTTTCCTCTTATTTTCCAGGAACTGGCGCCTAAGCGCGGAATTGAAATTCCAAATACCGGCAAGAAAAACAGCGCCGCCCCTGATCTCAGAAATGATAAAATGTCGGGAAGACAGGAGCTGATGAAGCTCAGGAATGGGAAGAAGAATTGACGGTACAAAAAAGACGCGCGCGGAAAAAAAACGGATCCATGCCCGCCTCGCGCGAGATTGCGGCTATTTTACAAGCAGGAATCTCTGCGTAATGCGCCGCCGTCCGTCGTCCAGCACGGCAAAATAGGGGCCGTCGCTTGCCTGGGGATGCGTCCATAAAACCTGACGAATGCCGGTTCCCGGGTTCCGGCATGCGTATTCCCAAATTCTTTTCCCTGCCGGATCGAACACGACAAGCGAAAAAGGGACCGCCTTGTCAAAGTATAATGAAAATTCTGTTTCGGCGGATTTGTTTTTGATAAGAAGCGGGCTGTGCGCAGCGCCTTGAGCGCCGCCTGGCAGCACGCCGCTGCTGCCGAATTGAAACGGGAAACCGATGGGATTTGAATTGCCGGTTGTATCCACCACGTAAAGAAACGCGGTCTCACCATTCGAAAACGATCCTTGATTCAGGGTAAACGTTATTGATCCGTCGGACCAGGCGGATGGCACCTGGATTTCGGAATGGTCCTCCGCCGAGACATCCGGCCAGAGAATGCCGGGGGAACTGGAAATGAAAACGTGCGCCGGAGTATTATCAATATAAACCTGGTCGATATACTCATAGCCGGAAA
>JBAVGL010000079.1:0-1593 GCA_049684795.1 Chitinivibrionales bacterium
CCCGGCCATTGAAGGGCCGATTGGCTCATATTAAATTGAAACCATTTCTTATCGCGTGTGCAATAAGTGTTTACCAGTGGATTTGTTTGCTTGGTACGATCGCTCCTCGGGTTAGGATTGCCCATTAACGCAGCCTGAATATCGTTTAGTGCAATCCATACCGCAGTGTGGTACAGGGACAATTCTAGCTCCTGTCCTTTGCCGGTTTTTTCCCTATGATACAAAGCAGCTAGAATGCCGTTAACAATGTTGGTTGAAGCCATCATGTCAACTAGACCTGGGCGTTGAGGTGGAGGTGAGCCATCCGGTTGCATGGCCAGCATATATTGAACCCCGCTGCGAGCCCATCCCGCCGCCATGTCAAAACCACGTTCACCTTTATCTGGTCCCGCTGATCCATACCCGGTAAGAACTGCATATATAAGTTTTGGATTGACCCGGTTTAGATTTTGATAATCCGCTTTGAGTTTTTTTAGTGATCCTAATTCATAGTTTGACATGAAGATATCGGATTTTTGAACAAGTTTGTAAAGGATATTCCTACCTGATTCCTGACTTAAGTCGAGGGCAATTGACTTCTTGCCGGTATTTAACGCTTCGAACTGAAAATGTACCTCTCCTCCCTTGTACTGTAATAGTTTTTCGACACCGCCGTTTCTCGTCCATCCCCGAAGTAATTCACCCGAGAGCGGTTCCACTTTAATCACTTCAGCGCCTAAATCGGACAACATCCGTCCGCTAGCCGGAACAGCAACCACGTGTCCCATATCAATTACTCTTATTCCTTCAAGTAAACTTTCCATTTTGTCCCCCTGTATTTGTCCAGCCATTGCTAATCGTCGATCAACGCTTTTGATTTCTTTGCTTGATTTTATCCTCTCTGCAGAGAATCTTTGATCATGGCATTAAATTTCCTTGGTATCTTGGGTAGGCCTAGTCCTCTGTTGGCAATGATATTTTTTCGTATTTCCGGAGTCCCCCCACCGGAGGTTATATGCGTAAGTTCCCATGCAAATGATACTTTACCTTTGTATTTTGCATATTTTGAGCCGGGTCTGAGTTGTCCGAAAAGGCCACAAATACGCATCATGGCCTGACCATCATCAATGTTCCACCATTTGGTGAAGAGTGTCGAAACGTCTCTAGTTTGAGGTTCAAGTTTTTCGCTGCGCGCCCTTACCCATGTTACATGCCAACCGAAAAGGAAACCTAGATGTGAGGCAATCGCCATGCGTGCCAGTGCCTCCCGGGCTTTTGGATCTTTTACTAGCGGTAAGCTATTTTGGTTTTCCTCCCGGCAAAATTGAACTATCTTTTCCATATTTCGTTTGGCGCCAAGACCGCCACCGTGGGCTCGCTCAAATTCAAAAGTGGCCATCGCCAAGTAAAAACCACGGTTCAAATCGCCCAGCAGATTACGCTTCGGGACCTGCACGTTATCAAAGAATATTTCATTTTGGGAAAATCCACCCATATTAATCAATGGACGGAATGTCACCCTGGGGCATCTCCGGGCACCATCAGTATACTCAACCCTTGGTGTTTATTTTGGACTTCCGCAGTTTTGACGATTGTGTATAGCCAATCCGGTTT
>JBAVGL010000080.1:0-6524 GCA_049684795.1 Chitinivibrionales bacterium
GGGAACAGTTGACCAATGGCCCCAAAGTGTTTTTGTCAAACAAAATCAAAACTAAGGAGTTACTTATGGGTAGGGTCGAGAAAAGTTTGATCAAGCAAGCAAGGTCGGAGTATAAAAAGATATTCCCCTGCCCTCATCGAGGGAAACTTGAACATTGCATCACACGGGACGAAGAGCGCGTGTACCTGTGGTTTAACACCGAAGACCAGAGCACCCATGTGCTGACAAGGAAAATACGATAAGTCGCTAAAGTAATTTTAAGACCCCGAACCCATGCTAAAAATCATCCCGGCGGCCAGCGCATGTCGCGTCCGCTCAGGATATGTACGTGGATGTGATCCACGGACTGGCCCGCCTTGGCCCCGAAATTCACCACCAACCGATACCCTTTGTCAAGTAATCCCTTATCCTTGACGATTACTTGAACGGCCTTGAAAAGATCATTAATAATATCGGTTTTTTCCTGAGGGATTTCATGAATGCCGGCGTAGTGCTCCTTCGGCACGACAAGGATATGCACGGGCGCCTGGGGATTAATATCGTTAAAGGCGAAGGTATGGGCATCTTCACGCACTTTGGAGGAAGGAATTGTGTTGTTGATTATTTTACAGAACAGACAATCGGGCATGGGAACTCCTTTCGCATATAGTCAAAGGATTTCGCTCACTTCCTGCCTGCGCTGCCGCTTCGGTAGGCAGGCGACTTCGCTCAGTGTGCGGATATGATTTCATGTTCCCTGAGCGAAGCCGAAGGGAACCTAAGTCATTTCAAAACGGGCCTTGTCCGCCCACAGACCCGAACCGGGGTTGGAAATAAAATAAATCTGCTCGCCGTCGGCAAGCGTATTCGGCCCTTCGCGAAGCACGGAAGGGTCATAATGTTTGAGCATGCGCTCTATTGGAGCGAACCTGAACCCCGCGCGCTGAACGTCATTCCTGCCAAGCCCGCCGGTGCAGTAAGTCACCGAAAAACGTCCTTCCGTTGAGCCGTGGATGAGGTGCGCGGCCGCGCTTAAAATGTTTTTCAGGTCTTGATTTTCTGTGACATTTTTCATGACGGCGGGCGTTCCCTTATAACCGTATTTCCGAATGAGCGCGTCGATTTCCCGGTCTTCGCCGAAAGCGGCGACTCCGGGCGCCAGGACGATAAGCTCGCCTTTGTCCGCTATGGCCATCCGGGTCCGATAGATGCTTTTGTTGCCGAGCCAGAAACTTTTATATTCCACAGGGTCAAGATACACCACGGCCTTTTTTAATGGTTCATCAAGCACCTGGATGTTGACTTTATAGGACAATTCGGCGGCGCGCGTATAGCATTCTTTCCCGCTGCCCACGAACAGCCCCCGCACATGGGACGCGCCCGCGTTGTCTTTTCCGATGACCGTGATCGCGTGGACCACGGGCAGGGAATTCAAATACTTGTCAAATGCATAATCGATCACTTTCCGCACGGGCGAATCGATGCGTCCCATGATCCGCTCTATGCCATAGACAGCGCCGAGGAAATGGCTTTTATGGATATTTTCCTGGCCGCCAAGCCCCACGAACAGGTTTTTTGCGTGGCCGGCCATGCCCGCCACCTCATGCGGTACGATCTGTCCGATTGATAGAATGCAATCAAGATCAGCGGACAAAAGTTGATTGTCAATGGTCACCGGAATAGAATAATCAACCGCACCATCGGATATTGATTTGATGAAATCGGTGGGGATTTTTCCCATTTGCGTGCAGCCGCTGCGCCAATCATGTATTCTGAAAAGTTTTTTCGGCAGATCGCCGAACATGATTTCAATTTCTTTTTCATGCATCGGATAATGCGTGCCCAAAGCGGGCAGCACTCCTGAAACTGCGGCGGGATTGTATTCAAAAGCATATCTGGTCAATTCACCGGCGCGTGAATGGAGACGAGTTATGTCCGGCGGCACTATTAACATCTTTTTAATAGGGCCCATGACGGCAAACGCAGTGTAGAGTCCCTGTTTTAAATCCTCCGCGGAAAGAGAATCTTCCGCGGAACCGCGTTCAAAATAAATCATGATGGTTTTCCTGTTTTATTTGTACACTTTTACTCCCTATAAAATACTTCTTATAAGGCTTTGTTTTGTGGAAATAATAAGAATGAATCGAAGCGGCGCTTCACTCAGTGAGCGGTCTGGTGATAATGTATATTTTGACCATATCCAAAGAAGCCTTATGAAAATAATCGCGGACGCCAACATTCCCTTTGTTGAAGAAGCATTCGCCCAATTCGGTGATGTGACCGTTGTTCCCGGCCGGTCGATTTCCAGGGACATGCTGTTGGACGCTTCGATACTGCTTGTCCGATCGATAACCACTGCCGACAGGGCGCTTTTAAATGATACGTCAATCAAGTTCGTCGCCACGGCGACCATCGGCGTGGACCATATCGACATACCGTATCTGACAAGCAAATCCATCGGGTTTGCAAGCGCGCCAGGTTCCAATGCTCAATCGGTGGCGGAATACGTAGGTACCGCTCTGGCGCACCTGTCGCATACGCTCGGATTTAAACTTGACCAAAAGGTGCTCGGCATCATTGGGGTCGGAAATGTGGGGTCGCGGGTAGTCAAGGTTGCCCAGGCGCTTGGAATGGCCTTTCTTTTAAACGATCCGCCCAAGCAAAGGGCCGGAAATGGCGATAGCTATGTCTCGCTTAATGAGGTGTTGGAAAAAAGCGATATCGTGACCCTGCACGTGCCGCTCATCGAATCGGGTCCTGACAAAACCATTCAAATGGTCAACGAAGATTTTATCAGCAAAATGAAGCCTGGGGCAATTCTTATTAATTCAAGCCGGGGAAAAGTTGTCGATGAGCATGCCGTACGTAAACTCAGGAAAAAACTTGGCGGCGTAGTGCTTGACGTCTGGGCACATGAGCCTTCGATCGATTGTGAAACGCTTGACATAGCCACTATTGCAACGCCGCATATTGCGGGCTATTCATTCGATGGAAAAGTGCGCGGAACGGAAATGATATACGAAGCTGCGTGTGATTTTTTCCACACGGAAAAAAACTGGAACGGACAAGCGCATTTGGGGATCAAGCCCGAAAAGACTATTGACGTGCGGTCTTCGAACTCTC
Organism: Chitinivibrionales bacterium; assembly: GCA_049684795.1. Lineage (GTDB taxonomy): Bacteria > Fibrobacterota > Chitinivibrionia > Chitinivibrionales > FEN-1185 > JBAVGL01. Next base: position 3,103 of record JBAVGL010000080.1, read on the forward strand.
CGGTTTTAAGGGCAATCGAAGAAGCCTATCCGATTATGAGCGATGATGCGCGACTGCGAAATATAAAAGACGAGCAAAACAGAGGAGCGTACTTCGATGCCCTTCGGAAAAATTATCCCCGGCGGCTCGAATTCCGGCATTTTGAAGTGCTGTGTTCCCCTCGGCAAAAAACCATCGCTGGTGATATTTTATCCGGACTTGGTTTCTCGGTAATATATTACCGCTGAATTCGCGCCGACCCACCTTTTGCAAACGCCCGCACCTGCTCGACGGTCGACATTGTCGTGTCACCCGGAAAGGTGGTAAGCAATGCCCCGTGCGCCCAGCCGAGGTTTACGGCTTCCTGCGGAGCCTCGCCGGAAAGCAGGCCATAGAAAAAGCCAGACGCGTACCCGTCCCCCCCGCCGACCCGGTCGACGATATTCAATTCGCAGGTCGGGGAAACGTATGTATTTCCGTCAATCCATGCCACCGCGCCCCAACTGTGGTGGTTGGTGGAATGCACTTCCCTGAGCGTGGTGGCCACGATCTTGACTTGAGGATATTTCTTAACTACGGTATCGATCATGCCGAAAAATACGCTCGGATCGAGTTTCGATTTTTTATCAACCTCCGGCCCCGGAATTCCCAGGCCTTTTTGCAAGTCTTCCTCGTTGCCGACAAGCACGTCGACATACTTGGCGATCTCGGCGATGACTGCCAGTGCCCGTTCATGCCCGCCCCAGATGTTCCAGAGTTTTTCGCGGTAATTAAGGTCGAAAGACACTATCGCGCCCGCGGCTTTGGCGGCTTTCATGCCTTCGATAATCACCTTTCCGGTCGTTTCGGAGAGCGCCGCGAAAATCCCGCCGCTGTGGAACCATCGAACGCCTTCGGCAAAGATGGTCTTCCAATCGAAATCGCCGGGTTTGAGCTGGGCCGCCGCTTCGTTTGACCTGTTATAAAATACGACCGGAGCGCGAACGCCGTGTCCGCGGTCGCTATACACCGTGGCCATATTCGGGCCGTTTACGCCGTTGTGCTTGAACCGCTTGTAAAACGGTTTGACGCCCATGGCCCGCACCCGTTCCGCGATGAGGTCGCCGATGGGATAGTCCACCATGGCGGTGGCGATACCGGTTTGCAAGCGAAAACAGTCGGCCAGGTTCGCGGCGCAGTTGAATTCCCCGCCGCTCACATGGATCGCGCATTCCGTTGCCTTGCGAAAGGGGATTATTCCGGGGTCAAGGCGATGCACGAGCGCGCCGAGTGATACGAAATCAAGACCGCCTTGAGGCAAGATATTCAGACCATACTTCATAGAAATTTCTCCTTTTATTGTTTTTCTAACCTGCCTAAGGGCCTGCCTGCCGAAGCGGCAACGCAGGCAGGCAGATAAGTGTCTGTACGCAGGACTTATCTACGCAGAAAACGTAGATAAGTCAGCCACAGACACTAAACTCCCGAATAAGCGCTGAACCCGCCGTCCACGGGAAGAACGATACCGGTAACGAACTCAGACATGTCTGATATCAGAAAAAGCAGCGCCCCCTGCAGTTCATCAGGTGTTCCGAACCGCTTCATTGGAGTTCCCGTGATAATTTTGTTTCCGCGGGCGCTCAAGGCGCCGGAGGCCTGGTCGTACATAAGAAACCGGTTTTGTTCGGTCAAAAAGAAACCGGGGGCGATCGCGTTTACCCTGATGTTCTGGCGGGCAAGATGGACCGAAAGCCAGGCGGTAAAATTATTGATTGATGCCTTGGCAGCGGAATACGCGGGGATTCTGGTCAGAGGTCTGAAGGAATTCATCGATGAAATATTGATGACAACCCCCTGTTTACGCTCAATCATGTCTTTTGCAAAAACCATGGTAGGTAATAACGTCCCGATAAAATTGAGGTCAAAGACCTTACGGAACGCATCCATATCAAGACCGAAAAAAGTTCGGTCCAGCTGGTCGAGGTCTTTGTCGTCTATCGTTTCCACCGCAGTGGTTGCTTTTGGGGAATTACCGCCTGCCGCATTGATAAGAATATCAATGGAACCAAACTGTTCATTAACCGATTTCTTGGCATCGGCCAGAGAGTTTTTGTCAAGGACATTTCCGCCCACGCCGATGACAGTCCCGCCGGTTAACGACGATATTTCTTCAGCTTTTTGTATAGCATGCTCGATATTAAGGTCGACGATGGCGGTTTTTAACCCGGCCCGCGCCAGGCATTCGACCATTGAACAGCCGATGACGCCTGCGCCGCCGGTGATGACGCAGCATTTTCCCTTGAGATCGTCCATTGTGTTCATGCAAGTTCTCCTTAACCCACAAGGTGGGAAAGGTTCTGTACGGGTAATTATCTACGCTCAAGGCGTATGTAATTCGCCTACAGAACCTAAGCCGTGTATGTTCCGGACGCCACATCACCGCCGCGACCTGTCCAATTGGTGTGAAACACCTTGTCCTGCGGCTTATCGATACGCTTGTAGGTATGCGCCCCGAAATAATCGCGTTGGGCCTGCAACAAATTCGCCGGGAGCTGTTCGCTCCGATACCCGTCGAAAAATGCCAGCGCCGAAGAAAAAGCCGGAAGCGGAACGCCCAAGAGTACCGCCTGCGATACGACCCTTCTCCACGAAGGTTGACATTTGTCAATGACCTTTTTGAAATAATCATCCAGCAACAGATTGGAAAGATCGGGGTTTTTATCGAACGCGGCCTTGATTTTTTCGAGGAAAACGCTCCGGATGATGCAGCCGCTCCGCCATAACATCGCGATGCTGCCGAAATTAAGCTTCCACCCGTATTCCTTTTGCGCCTCGCGCATGCACATGAACCCCTGAGTATAGGAAATTATTTTTGATGCAAGCAGCGCCTGACGGATGTCTTCGACGAACGCCTTCTTGTCCCCCGAAAACAAACCCTCCGGGCCGGAAAGCTTTTTTGAAGCGAGCATTCGTTCGTCTTTCAGGGCGGAGAGGCACCGCGCGTATACCGCCTCGGAAATCAGCGTCACCGGTATCCCGAGATCCAGCGAATTGACGCTGAACCATTTTCCGGTGCCTTTTTGTCCTGCTTTGTCAAGAATTTTGTCCACCAGTGGAAGTCCGTCATCGTCTTTGAAGCCTAAGATGTCCCTTGTTATTTCTATGAGGTAACTGTTGAGTTCGGTTGTGTTCCAGCTATCAAAGATTTTGTGCATGTCGTCGGGAGAAAGGCCTAGTCCTTTTTTCATGAGCTGGTAGGCTTCACAGATGATTTGCATGTCGCCGTACTCTATGGCGTTGTGCGCCATTTTAACGTAATGCCCGGCTCCGTTGTCTCCGACCCATTCGCAGCACGGGCTTCCATCGGGGATCTTGGCGGAAATCGCCTTTAAAATGTCTTTTACAAGGGGCCATGCCTTTGGGCTGCCGCCGGGCATGATCGAAGGCCCGTTACGCGCCCCTTC
>JBAVGL010000081.1:0-1818 GCA_049684795.1 Chitinivibrionales bacterium
GAAGAGGGGCAGGGGTGATGAGGTGAGGTCAAGGCGATAAAAAGAGTAGAATCTAAGCCAATTTACCATCCCCATAAACATTTCAAAGAGGTGAAAGTAATGGAAAACACAAAACGATTGGAGTCAATAAGCCCTGAAGGTGAGGCCTTTTCAATTCCCGCACAATCGGAATACGGTCCCGAATTAGACCGGCTGAAAAAACTGGCCGACAAGGCCCGCGCCGAAGGCAAGGAAGTCGTGGTCGTTGTGGGCGTTGGTTTCGTTGGCGCGGTCATGGCGGCGATTGTGGCCGATACCGTTGACAAAACTTCCGGCAAGCCTTCGAAATTCGTCATCGGCATGCAGCGTCCGAGCACGCGCAGTTTCTGGAAGATCCAGTTGCTCAACCGCGGAATATCCCCTGTCAAGGCCGAAGACCCCGAAGTCGACCCCATGATCAAGCGCTGCGTCCTTGATAAAAAAACGCTCGTCGCCACGTTCACCGAAGACGCCCTCAAGCTCGCCGACGTCGTGGTCGTCGACGTGCAATGCGACTACCTCAAGGAATCGCTTGGCGACCTTAAAACCGGTCGCGCCGACATGGAGGCGCTGGAAAAATCGCTCCATACCATTGCCGACCGGGTTCCCCCGTCGGCGCTCGTGCTCATCGAAACCACGGTTGCGCCCGGCACCACCGAGCAGGTTGCCTACCCCATCATGAAAAAGATTTTTGAAAAACGCGGCATCACAACGGAACCTCTGCTCGCCCACAGCTACGAACGCGTCATGCCCGGCCGCGAATATGTCAAAAGCATCCGCGACTTTTGGCGCGTGTGCAGCGGCGTCAACGAGGAATCCAAGAAAAGGGTCACGAAATTCCTCACCGAAGTGCTTAACACCAAGCAATTCCCTCTCACCGTGCTCGACCGGCCCATTGAATCCGAGACCGCCAAGATCGTAGAGAACAGCTACCGCGCCACTATCCTCGCATTCCTCGACGAATGGAGCCTTTTTGCCGAGCAGAACGGCGTGGACCTGAGCAAGGTCATCAAAGCCATCAAGGTACGCCCCACGCACAGCAACATGATTTTCCCAGGCCCCGGCATCGGCGGTTACTGCCTGCCCAAGGACGGCGGCCTCGGCATGTGGGCGTATAAGCACATCCTCGGCTGGGAAGATAACATCTTTAAGATCACGCCGACCGCCATCAACATCAACGACACACGCGCCCTGCGCGTGGGCCAGATGGCCCGCGACGCCCTGCGCAACATGGACCGCCCCATCGCGGCCGCCGAGGTCCTCGTGCTCGGCGCGTCGTACCGCGAAGACGTAGGCGACACGCGCTACAGCGGCTCCGAGCTCATCGTGCGCAAACTCACCGAAATGGGCGCGGAACTGCGCGTCCACGACCCCTACGTTCAGCACTGGTGGGAATTCGAATCACAGGACACGTATCCCAGCGTGGGATATTCCTGGGCGCGGTTTTTCCGCAACCAGGAAAAACTCAAGAACCTTCGCATTACGCAAGACATTTCCGTTGCGCTTGAGAACGTTGACGCGGTCATCCTCGCCGTCCGCCACGAGCAATACCTTAAACTCAAACCCGATGATGGTGTCAAACAAATCGGCAAACCGGCGGCAATCATCGACTGCTTCGCCATCCTTGACGACGCGGCCATCAAACATTATTTTGAACTGGGGTGCGAAGTGAAAGGGCTTGGCCGGGGACATGTCAATCGGATTAAAAAGGCGGTTAGTCTGTGTAGCTGAATTACATACGCTCTTAGCGTAGATAATTCCTGCGTACAGTATCTTATCCGCCTTCAGGCGGGTTAGAGG
>JBAVGL010000082.1:0-7163 GCA_049684795.1 Chitinivibrionales bacterium
GGCGTATTTTCTTGTTTTTGCAAATTTTTTCTTACTTTGAAGAACAAGTTCTATGCGAATCACTTTTTATCCGGGCTTTTCTTCCGAAAAGCATTCATAATACCCCCTTGGAACCTTTCCATATATATATAAAAAACCGGCGTGACGAAGAGCGTCAAGAACTGTGAAAACAGGAGACCTCCCACGACCGCGATGCCGAGGGGTCGCCTCGATTCCGAACCCGGCCCCAGGCCGATTGCAATCGGCAACGTTCCCGCCAGGGCCGACATAGTGGTCATCATGATGGGCCGGAAGCGGATCAGGCAGGCGCTTACGATGGCGTCGCGGGGCGTCTTTCCCTCATTGTGCTGGGCATGGAGCGCGAAGTCAATCATCATGATCCCGTTTTTCTTGACAAGTCCGACGAGCATGATGATGCCGACGAACGCGTAAATACTTAATTGGACATTAAAGATCAACAGGGTGACAAGCGCCCCGAACCCGGCAAAGGGAAGCGCCGACAGAATTGTGACCGGATGGACAAAACTCTCATAAAGCACGCCAAGCACAAGGTAAATAACAAGAATTGCCATGATAAGGAGAATACCCAATCCCTGAAATGAGGATTGAAACGCCTGGGCCGTCCCCTGAAAACTCGTGATGATGTCCGCCGGAATGATTTGGCGCCCGAGCCGCTGCACTTCATCGACCGCAGTGCCGAGGGCATAACCCGGTGAAAGATTAAACGAAATGGTCACGGACGGCAACTGGCCCAGGTGGTTTACCGATGCGGGGCCCACGTCCTGGATGATCCTGGCGAGGGCCGAAAGGGGCACGAGCTGTCCGTTCGACGAATGAATATAGAGACTTGTCAGATTTGCCGGGTCCGTTTGGTATTGGGGCAAAAGCTCAAGAATGACCCAATACTCATTATCCGGCGCGTAAATCGTCGAAATTTGACCTGAAGAATACGCGCCCGCGAGCGCGGATTCGACCTTGTCGGCAGTGATTCCAAGCGACGAAGCCTTGTCCCTGTCAATCACGATATTCACCTGCGGGTTGCGGATTAACAGATCGCTTATCACGTCCTCAAGCCCTTTGACGTTTCGCATCCGTTCGGTCATGCGCTGCGCGGCTTGAAAGAGTTTCTTTGTGTCCGATCCCTGGAGCGTGTATTGATACTGGCTCTGCGCAACGGTCGCGCCGAAGGAAATCGACGGGGGGTTCTGCAAAAAGACCCTGAAGCCCGGAATTTGAAACAGCTTTCTCCGCATTTCCTGGATGATCTGGTCGGGATTCAATTTTCGCTTCGACGGCGGCGTAAGGCGCATGAAAATAAATCCCTGGTTTGAAGCAAGGAACCCGCCAAAGCTCGACATGAACGCGGCAATGTTCGGGTCGTCTGCCACGACGGCCGCTGCAGCGAGCTGGTGTTGTTTCATCGCGTCGAACGATATCCCCTCCTGCGCCTGCGTAACGCCGATGAGCCGGCCGGTGTCTTCGCTGGGGAAAAAGCCTTTCGGTATTTTTATGTATAGCATGATCGTCAAAGCGAGAACGATGACCGAGCCTGTAAGCACGAGCCTCCGGTGGTCGAGCGACCATATGAGCCCCTTGCCGTATGCGTCACGCACAACGTTAAACCCTTGTTCGGTGGCCGTGTAGAACTTTCCATGCCGAAGGTTTCCCGGAGGCCGCAAAAAACGGCTGGCGAGCATGGGCGTGAGCGTAAGCGATACGAACCCGGAAATGAGGACCGCCGCCGCGATGGTAACGGCAAACTCATGGAACAGCCTTCCGATGATGCCGCCCATGAACAAAACTGGAATAAACACCGCGACGAGCGAAAACGTCATTGAAAGGATGGTAAAGCTGATTTCCCGAGATCCGTTCAGCGCCGCCTCCATCGGGCTTTCCCCTTTTTCCAAGTGCCTGACTATGTTTTCAAGCATCACGATCGCGTCGTCGACGACGAACCCGATTGACAGCGTGAGCGCCATGAGCGACAGGTTATCGAGCGTATAGCCGAGTTTCCACATGAGCGCGAATGTCCCGATGAGCGATAGCGGAAGCGCAAGTGAAGGGATCGTGGTGGCCGAAAAATTGCGGAGGAACAGGAAAATGACGAGGATCACCAGCGCAAGCGCGATTAACAGGGTCCTCTTGACGTCGAAGACTGATGCCTTGACCGTTTCCGACCGGTCGAACAGCATCCGCAGGTCTATGGACGCCGGCAGTTTCGCGCGGAAATTCGGGAGAAGCGCCTTCACGGCCGCCGCTACCGCCACGGTGTTCGTGCCCGGCTGGCGCTGCACGGCGAGGATGATCCCCCGTTGTTTAATGAACCAGGCCGCGGTCTTGTTGTTTTGAACGTCATCGATGGCGTCGCCCACCTCATCTAAACGCACCGGATGCCCGTTTCGGTAGGCGATGATGGTTTTTTTGTATTCGTTCGCGTTGAGCAGTTGTCCGTTCGCGAGCACCGTAAACGCCTTTGTCCTGCCGTAGAGCGTGCCGGTCGGAAGATTCACGTTTGCGGCGTTGATGGCGTTCTCGACGTCGTCGATTCCGATGGAACGGCTCGCCAGCGCGTTGGGATCGACCTGGACGCGCACGGCGTATTTCTGCGAGCCATAGACCAGCACCTGCGCGACGCCATCGACCATGGAGATCTCCTCGGCAAGCATCGTTTCTCCGTATTTGTCAAGCGTATAGAGCGGAAGGGTCGGCGACGTGAGCGCGATAAAAAAGATCGGCTGGTCGGCGGGGTTCACCTTTCGATACGACGGCGGGGTCGGCATGTCGGGCGGCAATTGACGCTGCGCTACCGCGATGGCCGACTGTATGTCCTGGGCCGCGGCGTCGATGTTGCGGCTGAGCACGAACTGGACCGTGACCTGCGTCACTCCCGGACTGCTCGATGACGTCATGGCGCTGATGCCCGCTATCGTCGAGAATTGACGTTCCAGCGGCGTCGCCACGGCCGCTGCCATGGTTTCGGGGGTCGCGCCCGGCAACGAAGCGGTCACCACGATGGTGGGAAAATCCACCGTGGGCAAATCGCTGACCGGCAAGGCCCTGTACGCGAAAATGCCGAACAGCAGTATTCCGAGCATGACCAGCGTGGTCATGACCGGCCGCCGGATGAATAAAGCGGAGAGGTTCATCGCGCGCCGTTCCCTTCGCGTTGAGGAATGGCCAATGCCGGCTTAAGCATGACATGCGCTCCCGGCGAAAGCCCGAATTGGCCGTCGACGACGACCTTTTCCCCCGCGGCGACCCCTTGCGCGATGACAATTTTTCCGTTGTATTTTGGCCCAGCGACAACCGGACGCATGAGCGCCGCGTCGCCCTGGCCGATCACGTATACAAAATCCCCCTCTTGCGACGATTGGACCGCCGCGTCGGGAATGACGATCGCATTCCGTTGTTTTTCAAGTTCGAGACTTACCTGGACGAATTGGCCCGGCCAAAGCGCGCGGTTGGAATTGGGAAAGGTCGCCTTAAGCGCTATGGTGCCGGTTGTCGCGTCAACAGCGTTATCGATAAACGTGAGTTCGCCTTTGAAAATTTTTGTTGAGTCCGAGGAAAGAAAAACGCTGACTTCCGGGTCTGTTTTCTCCGCCGCTTTCCTTACCTTCGGCAGCATTTGCTCGGGGACCGCGAAACTTACCTTGATGGGGACGATCTGGTTAATGATTACGAGAGGGCCCGGGCTGTTTGCAATCACGATGTTTCCTTGCTTGATGAGAATGGTCCCCGTACGCCCGGACATCGGGGACCGTATCGTGCAGTATTCAAGATTAAGCCGGGCATTTTCGACAAGCGCGCTGTCGGCAGCCATGGCTTCTTTCGCTTCCCCGGCGGTGGAAACAACCGCGTCGTAGTCCTGTTTCGTCACATAGTCTTTTTGGACCAGCCCTTCATAGCGCCGGACATCGGCATCGGCCTTACTCAAACTAACCCGATCGCGTTCGAGGTTCGCCCTGGCTTGCGAAAGCGCCGCTTCATAAGGACCTGGGTCTATGCGGAAGAGCAGATCGCCCTTTTTGACTTCCTGTCCTTCCTTGAACCCGACGTACAATAACTGTCCTCCTATTCGCGCGGTCACCGCAACCATATTGAAGGCCTCAACGGAGCCGATCTCGCGCAGCTCGATGGGCACATCCATGGATTGCGCCGTATCCACCGTTACCGGCGCCATCGCTTTCGGCTGGGATGCTTTTTTTTTAGTCCCGCAACCGCCTGAAATTATAACGGAGATTATTGTCAGCGCCGCTAAAGTCGCGATCCATAATGGTCTATAATGTAAATACTTCATGATTTATTTCCTATCTATCATTGGCCTTTGCTCTCTTCCCGCAATGGAAGCCATTTCCAAAGTTCCCGTATCGTGAGCAAGCTGCGCGAGCGCAAGCCACCATCCGGCCCGCGCCTGGACCTGTTGCGCCCGCGCGTTTTGCAGCGCGGCCTGCGCGGTGAGAAGGTCAAGAATGCCGCCGACTCCAGCCTTATAGCGCCCCAGGGCGACGTCATAATTTTGTGAGGCGCTTTTCAGCAGATCGTCGCTGGTGCTTAGCATCTGGCCGGCGGTCTCAAGGTTATAATAACTGGTCCAGACCTGGAGGGTGACAAGGTCCCGCGTGTTTTGCGCGTTGGCACGCGCGGCGTCGGCCTGGGCTTTCGCTTGAAGGACGTCGTAATGATGGGAAAAGCCGGTGAAAAGGGGAATGCCTATTCCTATTCCAGCGCTGTAGATGGCAGTCCCCGTGGAAAGAGTATTGAAGTAAAGCTCTCCGATGCTTCCGTTAGTAGAAAGGGAGGGATAACCCTGGGCCTGGGTGTATTTAATATGCGCGTCCGATGACAGCGCCTGGGCCCGCGCCGCAGCCAGGTCGGGGCGTTGCCGGACCGCAATGTCAAGATACTCCTGAACGGTTTTTTTTGAATCGGAAACTGGCGGAGCGCCTACGGGGAGATCCACGTCGAAACCGGTGTTTGCCGGAAGGCCCATGGCCGTGGCGAGGGTTCCGCGCGTCGTCATGAGCTGGCCTTGAAGGGTCTCGAACGCAAGGGTCGCCTGCGAGAGCGCCGTTTGCGCTTGAAGGACGTCCGCAATCGTCGCCAGGCCGGCGGCGCGCCGGTCGTTCGTGGCGCTGAGGCTTGTCTGCGTTTCGTCAACGGTTGCCTTCTGGGCTGTCAGGAAGGCCTTCGCCGCGAAATAACCGTAAAACGCCTGCTCAACGCGCAGAATAACGTCCTGGATGGTCGCGTTATGCGTCCAGTCCGAGGCAAACAAGGCCTCCCGCGCCTCTTCCACGGAAGCTCCGCGTCCTCCGAAGTCAAAGAGCAGCCAGGTGAGCGAAGCGCCCGGAGAATATTCCCACGCGCCTGATGAAAATTGCGCGCCAAGAGTAGGATTTTTCAGACGGTCAGCGGAGGCCGAGGCGCTGATTTGCGGAAAATAAGAACCTTGTTTGCTTCCATACGCGGCTGCCGAGGCTCTTGCCTGGGCCCAGGCCTGCCGGGTCTGTTTGTTATTGAGCAACGCAATATAGACGATTTCGGCGAGCGAAAGGTTTTGGATATTAGCCAGAATGTCTTGAGGAACACCCATCGGCTTTTCAAGTTGTAGGGCGGAAGCTTGAAAGTCAGTCTGCTTGTCAATTGCTTTTTGCGGAGGGATCCACGGAATTTCCGGCCGAGGGGAAACTCCAGGTGAACCAAACAGGCGCGGAGAATCATGCGCGCATCCCGCAATAATCATAATGTGGGCGGCAATTATAATTCCCAGAACACGCCGAAGGATGATTCGATACTTTTGCATGCTTTTTTCCCATTACAATTGCCTTGCTCTTTGATTATTTCAGGAATTTTGACACAAACGGCGACAATTCCCCATGCCGCATGCAATGGCCGGACGGACCCTGGGATAAAAATTCCGAAACCCACGTTTCGTGTTCCAGTTCCTCGTTGAGGATCGCCTCGGCCAGGCCATAGGTCCGGTGGTCTTTACCCGCTGTCAAGTCGCATATTTTTGAGTATTCCCGCACCGCGCACCGCTCCCCTTCAACAAGCACCCGCAATAATTCCTTGTTGTCCGTCGGGTCCCTCGGCAAAATTTCTGGCGGACAGGCGGACAAGGCATAAAAGTCCTTCAGGTTCTCCGGCAGTTTGCCGCCGAGTTCATAGATGCGGGGAAACAGCGCTTCAAAGTGGTTCCTGTCTTCCAAACGCGCCGTTTCGGCGATTTCCTTGATTCCCACTCCATTAAGCCCGATCATATTCACCCGTAAGATCGTGTAATAATAAAACGTGGTCAGTTCGGCGGCCGCGTTTTTGACCAGCAGATCCACGAGCTGCGGTACGTTGATTCCCGTTTTCTCAACCATTTCCCTCGATAGCCAGGCCATTTTTATCTCCTTCCCCTAATTTACAATTTAACAATCATAATCCCGCAATCATGCGCACCAGACGCGCCGGACCGGTCGGCACGGGCACTTGAAAGACTTTAACTTCTTTACCTATTATCCGGGGATTTGCATACGTCCCGAACATCCGGTCCCAAACGGTAAAAACGAACCCTAGGTTACTACGCATGAGCCCCTTCGCTCCATGGTGCAATCTATGATAGTTCGGCGTTATCAATAACCTGTCGAGAGGCCCGATGTCCACCCACACATTGATGTGCAGCCATAAATTCAGGACCGCGCTGAAACACAGGACCGCCGTCGCTTCGGCAATTGTCAATCGAAACAGATAATAGCCCATAAGGACCTGCGGGATCGCAAAGAGGAGAAGATGGAAAACGCTCGTCCTCGAACCGGCAAGCCACCATAACTCTCCGATCGTGTGATGGAACGAATGAGCGTTCCATAATAAACGCAACGGTCCGTGCATCGCGCGGTGGACCCAATACAGGCAAAAATCGACACATATAACCGCAAGAAACATTTTTGGCATGCCTGGCAGTAAACTCAGCCAATTTCCGGCCAACACCGAGGACAGATGGGCCGCATCATAACCCATCACAATGATTTTTTTTACGTACTCTCCGGCGAATATTACAATAAGCATTGCCGTGACATTGAGCATAAGACTATTATTTTTGTTAATCACGAAACCTGGGCGCCTGCGCTCCCAATAATTAAAGCCCATTACTGCGGCTAGAAAAGTAATTATTT
>JBAVGL010000083.1:0-2665 GCA_049684795.1 Chitinivibrionales bacterium
GGCTTACTATATATTCCGAAAATGTGGGATTCGCGATAATTTTTTCGATAATGCGGACCGCGCTTTCCTGATATTCGGGGGATGCGCCCAGGTCGTCGATAAACTTCTTCAACCGGCGTTGAATAGCCTTCCTGGCGGCATGGTTTGAATCGTTTTCAATGGCGTCGATCTGGTCCTTCAATTTATTGATAATAAATTTGGCAATCGCATTGGCCGCTTCTTTTTTACCGAACCGCTCAGGCCAGAGCATCGGAAGTTCCTTGAGGATATATCGTCGCACAACCGGTAAACTTTGACGAACGATCCGCCTGCCGATTCGTATGCCTTCATCAGACAATTTTTCAAAAGACTCCCCATGGGTCAAGAATTCAAGCAGTCCGCCGGCCATTTTTGCAAGTTTTATTTGACTGAAATGCGGAAGAATGTTCGCTTTAATAATGGAATGCACGTCGTCATCTTTAACCAGGTCAAGAAGTTTAGGGAGCGATAGGACCGTTTCGGCGGCGATTATATCGGCATTTTTCATGAGTTGTCCAGAAAACGCCTCCGCCAGATCGATTTTGGTAAGGAGATGGTTCTTGATGACTTCTTCGGTCAGGAAATTGCCCACGACGAAACCGCCGAGTATCGAACCGATGCGGTCCTTGCTTTTAGGGATAATGGCGGTATGCGGAATCGGAATGCCCAGCGGACGCCTGAATAAAACGACCACCGCGAACCAATCGGCTAGCGCCCCGATCATCGACGCCTCGGAAAAAGCCCGGACGATCCGCAGCCACGACAGCACATGCTCGAAATATAACGAGGCGCAGAAAATGATCGCCATCAGGATGAGCAAACCGGTTGCGATCAATTTCATGTGTCTCATACGACAGGCCTTGTTCCCGTCAAAAATATGCGGTTGATAATTCCGGCTTGAATCCTACACACGTCGCAATCGTGTAAAATACATTGTTTTGATTTGATAGTTCTCCGTGGAATGAGGAACACGTATTTTAAGACTGTAACTATATGAGCAGAAAAATTCCGATAAGCCATTATATTGAATATTTTTTGTTGCGTTCCCTCGAAGGAGTAATCAATGTGTTGCCCCGGCGGATTTGCCTGCTCATCGGTTCGTTTATCGGGACTTGTCTTTATTATGGAGGAATTTATAGAAAAATCGTCAGGAAAAACCTCGAATACGTCGGCCTTTTTGACAAAAAAACCCAACGATTCATCACGAAAAAACTTTATAAAAACACGGGAAAAGTCTGGATGGATTTCCTGCGACAGCAGCGTAATCCTCCGCCCTATTCCGTCAATAATTTGGACGTATTAAAAACCGTTATTGCACGAGGCAAAGGGACCATAGTGGTCCTGGCGCATCTTGGAAACTGGGAAATTCTTGCGCGGATATTCGGTATTATTGTCGGTGACCTCAATGTCCTGGCCCGACCCATGAAAAACACGCTCGTTGAAAAATGGCTCGTTTCCAAAAGGGAAAGCGGCCATGTATCTCAAATCTACGCGGCGCATTCCCTTCGGAAAATGCTGACGGTCATAAAGCGTAACGGCCTGGTTGCGATGCTCATTGACCAATACGCTGGCGACCACGGCACGCTCGCGCCGTTTCTGGGCAAACCGGCCAACACCGTAAGGACCTCCGCGGGGCTGCATTACAAAACGGGATGCAGCGTCATTTTTGCACGCGCGCTCCTTGAGAAGGACGACAGTTACCGCATTGACATTGAAGAAGGTGAAGCACTCGACCGGTCGGCGGGCGACCAGGAAGGTTTTATCGCCGCCTGCCAAAAGGCGCATAACGACGTGCTGTCGCGCTGGATCACAACCTATCCGGAGCATTATTTCGGATGGTTCCACCGGCGGTTCAAGGACACGATTTCGTACAAATAAAACATGCTTCAAAATCCTAAATTCCCGAATGTATATTTAGCGTTGCATAATCACACTTGTAACAAGGAGTAATTTATGAACCTTCAATCATGGTTGCAGAAAACCTTGCTTCTTCTATTTCTGTCAGCCACGTGTGTTTTTGCCGACAGTAACAAGGTGGGAACTTACAATGTTGGGGCGGCCGCAGGGTTTGTTACGGGCTATGGTCTGTCGTATCGTCAATGGTTCGACAATAACGGCATACAGCTTACATTGACTCCCTATTATAGTAAAAGTTCGACCGAAACATATTATAATGTGAGCTTCGGGGTGACCGGCTTACGAATGATCAAGGAGGCCAATTACGTTAATTTATTCCTTTATTATGGCCCGCATTTCTGGCATTCCTATGACAAATACCCGACATATAATTACGCTAACTCCTCCTCCGATACTATTGCCAGGAGCACATTGCTATTTCTTGGGGGCGGGCCGGGGTTTGATTTTCATTTCTGGAGAATGTCGTTTAATCTTATGTTCGGCCTGGCATTTCGTACGGATTTCGTCGACAATTCAGGCATACAATTCACCGGTGAAACAGGCCTCTACTATTCTTTCTAAAACTCAGCACTTCCCGGATACCGCGGAAACGGGATGACGTCGCGGATGTTCTGCATGCCGGTGACTAATAGCATCAACCGCTCGAACCCGAGTCCGAAACCCGCATGCGGGGCGCCGCCGAATTTCCTCAAGTCAAGATACCACCAGTAGTCTTTTTCATCGAGACCCT
>JBAVGL010000084.1:0-2382 GCA_049684795.1 Chitinivibrionales bacterium
GAACTAAAATGATTTGGTCAAATTTTTTGTATTTTATCTCGTCATTATTTCTTTTCCCAATCCAATAAAATATTGATCTCATGCTTAAAATCGTTAAAATTGTTTTATTCTTGAATATGCCTGCAAAAGTAAGGACAATTCCGCCTATTGCCAAAAATAAGCAAAGAAATATTGTATCTGTTTTGTCCATTTTATTATGCCAACGCCGCGTTAATATGCCGAACTACGACCGCAATTTCCCTCCGCAAATCACCATATTTTCTTGAAGAACCAACCGCCCGCGAACCAAAGGCGTTTGCAGCTGCGGACGATCATGATTTAGCGCCGTGTTATGCCGCTTTCCCTTTATTTACGCTATTCGATTCCATGCGATAGTCAAGAACATGCGGCTCTTTCTCAAGAACTTCAAGAAGTACTTTTGTAGAACCTGTCGGTTTACGTTTGCCCTGTTCCCATTGCCGTATCGATGAGGGGCTTACATTCAGGAGCTTGGCGAATACGGTCTGGCTTACATGCGCCCTTTGCCGGATATGCCGGATTTTGTGAGGATCAATACTGATAGCCGGAATCCTTATCCCAAGCCCACGTAACTCCCTTTCTGTAAATGACGTGCCGAATCCGGCATTGACCAGGTCTTGCACGGATTCGGAAATTGCTTTTTTGATTGTACTACGCATTCGGCTCCTCCAGTGGTATTAGGATTCCTACTGTTTCAGCATGCACACGCTGAGAAGGACTCAAGGCAAGATAATCTTTGCTCAGTTTCTTGAATGCATCCAGCTCGTTTGGCGATATATTGTCTCGATCATTCTTGGAAAATCCATAAAGATAAATGATCCGAACATTTTCCATATAGGCAAGTATGGTTCTATATCCGGAACTTTTACCTCTCGCTCCCTTTGCTATCCTGATCTTGAAAACATTTCCGCCAAGTTTCGCGGCAAAGAGGCCTTTTTCCAGTTCATGACAAGCTTGTAGCAGGTCGGAATCAGCAAGACCTGATTTTTTGGCCCATTTGCTGAAGTGCTTTGTCTTGAACCTGTTCATGGTATTAATATATCACATTGTGATATGGTTTGCAAGGATTTCAGTGGGTACTAAATGGATTAAAAATTCCTTGCCGGATACGTTTAGCGTTGCTAATTCCGGCAACATCTTAAATCGAAATTCGTTTTTTCAAAAATTCCCTCTTTATGCTTTCACTTGTTCTCAAATTTTGAAGCATAATTAAAAAATACATTACTTAATGCCAATATCCTGATATTAACCACGGCCGGAATCACCCGGTCAGCAGGCCTGGGACGGCAATGCGATCGAGCGGGATGTTCGGCGGGGCTTTTACGCCGACATAAACGTGTGGGCGTATTGATTTTATTTTGTATTCAAATTAATCATTGGAATCATTCCATTACCCGCTTGAACCGTTGGTAAATGTCCATCCCATTTCTCAATCCATCGCAACTGCAATACTTCTGGTGTGACCTGTTGACGCTGCATACCAAGGGCTTGGGCCTCTGCTTGCGCTGTTGCTACCTTTTGCGTTGCTTCTATTTTTATTCTTTCAAGATCGCGCTGGGCTTTTAAAGCATTTTGCTCCGCAGTTTGCTTTGATTCAATTGCTTGCTCAAATTGCTGTGAAAAACTAAAGTTTACAATATTAAAATTATCTACTACTAAATTATAAGAAAGGAGTTTGTTTCTCAAAGACTCTTGAATTTCTCCTTTTACTTTTTCTCTCATCGTAATTAATTCAACCGCATTATATTTTGATGTAATTTCTTTTACAGCTTCTTGAATAGCTGGATGAATAACTACATCTTCATACGATATTCCAATTGACTGAAAAACAATATTTACCTTATCAGGTATAATATGATAATTTAGAACTATTTTTGAATCTGTCTGTTGTAAATCTTTACTGGCTGCCGCCGCATCCGCTTCCGTTTTTAGTATTTGAACCGACATTTTAACAACAGATTGCATAAGCGGAATTTTAAAATGAATCCCTTCACTCCATACAGCGCCTACTTTTCCAAATGTCATCAGGATTCCACGTTGCCCCGGACCAATAATAACAAAAGTATTAAAAATAAAAATTAATCCTAAAACAGCAATTACGATACCACTATACAGCTTATTCATTAACCACTCCTTTGTTAAATTTTTAGAAATTATCCCGCATAACGCCGGGCTAATATGCTGGACTACAACCGCATTTTCCCTTTGCTAGCCACGGCCGGGTCCACAAAAATCTTCTGGTTAAGATGGTAATGTCAATGCACTGACCGCTCAGTCATTCGTCCATTCACAATTTTATGCAAGAGACTGGAGATAAATGTTTGGTATGGAAGACCCTCATGGACCGCTTTGCGCTGTAGTTCC
>JBAVGL010000085.1:0-2907 GCA_049684795.1 Chitinivibrionales bacterium
TTTCTGACCTCATTTAAAAAGGACCTTTTAGGTCCTCTGATTGAATCGATAAATAAAAACTTGAAATATTCTTTCTTATTCAATACAGATATAAATCCGTGTGAGTTTTTATTAAGCAATTTATTTAAATATGTCAGTCAATTAGTTTGTACCGACATTTTATCGGGTACCTTTGAAGGATTTGAAATAAATTGTTCCAGGATGGCGGCAACTCATCCCTTTAGATCAAGAAACACGACACATTATGATAATAGTATTGATACAGGAATGCGAGAAAAAATAATATTTGATGGGTTATTCGTAGTGGTCGATAAGGAGAAAAAAACGTCGGAAACGGTCAGTAACCCATGCAATCTTGTTATTCTTCCCGGAAATAAAAACTATAATGCCTTGGATGGGATTTTAAAAATGACCGTAAAATCCGATTCCATCGATATTTCATCAGAAAGCGACGGAATTTCCTCAGCGGCTACATATCCTAATCAAATCGGCAATGATGCGGCAATTAAACTTCCTGATGGAGTTCGTGAAATAGGATTGACAGGATTTGAATCATTGAATAATCATGACAAAGAATTTCTTGAAAAATTTACCGCATATTCAAAATCAGAATATGGAAAAACAATCCTGTATCGCCCGGAGTTTAAACAAAAGCTATTGGAAATTCAAAAGGCTTGGCAAAACAAGATTTATTTTTCTTGTTCTGAGACTCGGTGTTATGTTGCTTTTTCAACAGAGAGAGAATTATTCGTTCCGCAAATAATCAAACCATGGGATGAAAAGGTTGTAGAAAAAATGCGAAACGACTATGATTTTATAGTAAGTGCAATCTCATCCACAGTTGAATTGGCTAAGCTAACAATATAAATTTTAGGAAATTTATCATGTATTACATCGAAATCTCCGCAAATACCTGCACCTGCAAAATAAGCATTAATGGCTTGGGAATTGACGAATTAGATGCTAAAAAAGTCGGCAGTGTGCAATATCCCTGCAACACTGAACTTATAGGAAAAGGCAATAAAGTGGCTGTTGAGGTGATGCCGGCATCTATAGACTTGACAACGCTTAATAAAATAGCCGTTGAAGGGGAGGTCAAAAAATATCCCGACAATGGCTTTATAGGGCCCGAATCGGGTGCGGTGATAGCCACATTTTCCCTTACTCAAACTATTGAAATGATCAAAGCAAACCCGTTTGTTAACATCGCCGATCTCGTGCCTTTCAAAATTACTGCCGAATTTGACAGCAAGGACGAGCCTTCTTTGGAAGACCGATTGATAAAAGCTAAGCCCATCGAAAATGCTGAGGCGCTAAAGGATTGGGCCATGACATTCGGGTCGCTCCTTGAAAAACGCGATATCGATGGTTTGTACACATTATATGAGCCCAAGCTCATCGACTATGACATTGCCTACCCGGCGCAAAAAGAGCCCGACAACAAGATTTGGTTTACAAATTGGATGAATAATAAAATATTCCCCCAAAACCCGTTTACGGGATTCTCGCGGGACGTCGTCGAAACAATAAAATGGTGCGACGGCAGGATTTGGGAAATCTGCTTGAAAGGCGGACAACCACTATGGAGCACAGAAGGCCTGGATGGAAAGCGGACAAAAATTCAGGTGTATGTGGGGCTTGTGGATGGAAAAATAAAAATTGTGCGTTAATGTTATTATAATCGATACGGAGAAAAACTACCATGTCCATTACCAATAGCATCTTTCAACTCACCTTCCCTGATGGGTGGAAAGAAACAACCGTATATACTTTTGAAGGCCCGCACGACAGCGGCGTTCAGCACAATTTGGTGCTAGTTGTTGATCCATTCATTAAGAAAGACACTGAACTTAAAGATTATGCGCAAGCCCAGATTGCAGGTCCAAAAAAGTTTATGCCTGGATTTGAAATGGTTAGTGAAAAAGATAAAATGATGCCCGATGGAACACCAGCGTATGAAATTGTTTTCAAATACATACCTGCTGAAAGCATGATCCTTTTTCAGAAACAGATCTATATGCGTAAAGAAGGAAAGGCATTCATTTTTACTGCCACGTTTTCCAAGAAAACACTGAGTACTATTGCTTACCAAATAGATAACGTTATTTCAAGTTTCCGGCTTTTTAAACCGGTTGATGCTGAATAAATTAAGCGGAGTGCATGCATATGGATGGCGAATACAACGTTTCGACTGACGCAAAAGAAAAAATAAAACTCAACTCACGAATCAATTCCGCGGATTGGCTCTCAAGCATTGCCCGCGGTGGTGCTGAGGCACAAATGCGGGTAAAGACCGTATTTGTCGCTGAGGGTTCTTCTATTGAAATAAAAGGACGTAGTTCAAAAGGTAAAGCCCCAGGAACAATAACGGGAAAAGTATATAATAATGAATTTATAGGAAAACTTCTAATCCCCGAAAAAGTTGAAATTGGTGCGGACATCTGGTTTGAGGCCAAATTGCCGAAACACGGTCTCAAGATGGAATCCGGGACGAGCATTCCCGCAAGGCCTCTTATCCTTGCTAATAAAATTTGCTGGGAGGGGCAGGAAGTTAATCGTGGAGATGAGGTGTTGCTTACTTGTCAATTTGAAAGTGGTGTTCAGGATGGCGAAGACGCCACGATTATTATTTATGAGCATAACCCCAATAGCTATGATTTTAAAGTAACCTCATTTCAAACGACGATTGAAAATAATAAAATTGACGCAAAATGGGCATTTGACTATTTGGAAGATACAGAACAGATTGCGACTCACGAGGAATTGCAACCCTTCGGAAAAAGCTATGTTCCACCGCAATATTTTTTCATAGTGGTCGTGGACGGTGTGGCCATTGGAGAAAAGATGGAGAGCGGGTTATTGAAGTTTAAGGATTGGACTAAATTGGTTTTTAAGGATGCGCAAGGG
>JBAVGL010000086.1:0-8949 GCA_049684795.1 Chitinivibrionales bacterium
CGCCGGTGGGCATGACGTTCTCGACCCTGGCGGGCAACGTGGGCGGCGGGGTGCAGACACCGGGGTTCATCGGGTGCGGAAAGGTATACCTTACGTCAAGGAAATTCATTTCCGCCGAAGGCGGGCACAAGCGGCTCGTATGGATGCCGACCTCGCTTAAGCAACAGCTTGCGGATGATTTGAACAAACGGTTTGAAGAGCAGGGGGCCGCGGGACTTTTTGATAAAATCGGAGATGAGACGACCGCGATGACCGCCGAAGAACTGCGTGTATTTCTGGAAAAGGCCGGACATCCGGCCCTTTCAATGGAAGATATGGGCATGTATGCGCAAGCGGCGGATTCCGGACCGGACGCGTCAGCCATTCAACCGGCGCAGTCCCCAAAAAATGATGGAGAAGTTCCCGCCGGAGCAGAACAAAAATCCGGTCATGGCCCCGATGCATCTTCGCAGGGCAAAACAAACGAGGCCGTCGTGAATCCCGACCTGGTCTCCCGCATTAAGGAAGAAGTTATTCGGGAAATAATCGCGTCCCTTGCCTCCGTGCAAGGCGGAAACGTGGGTGATGTTGTTGCGGCATTGAGCGGCAAATATTTAAATAGAGACGTTCCCGCCGCAAAGGCGGAGAAAGAAAAAGAAGTAAACGCCGCCGCGCGGCGCATCGCCAGGATCAAATCATTTACCGTGCGCAAGGAAAAATGCGAAACGCCGATAAGGACGGTTAAGCTGGGCGCGACCAAGGCGGAGGGTGGGACAAGGGGAAAGACCTATACCATCGGCGGGGCGACCTGCATGCCGTTTCATTTATGGGAAGGCGAAATGCCCAACCGGCCGCTCGTCGCCATGGAAGTTTTCGACTCGATAAACGACAAGTATCCCGAAGAACTGAGAAAAATATACGGCGACCTGCTACATCATCCGGCGGACATGGCAAAGACGTGCGTCCAAAAATACGGCGCCGACCTGATAAGCGTCCGACTGGAAGGCACTCACCCTGAAAAGGGCAACCGAACGCCCGATCAGTCTGTCGAGCTTGTAAAGGAAATTCTTAAAGCAGTGGACGTTCCGCTCATCATCACCGGGCATAACCACTTTGACAAGCATAACGAAGTCATGAAGGCCGTCGCGCAGGGCTGCGCCAGCGAGAACCTCCTGCTCAACTGGGTCGAGCAGAACAATTACCGGACCATCGCGGGCGCCGCGCTGGCCTATGGCCACAGCATCGCTGCCCAAAGCCCCATCGACGTGAACATCGCCAAGCAACTCAACATCCTGCTCGCGAACATGGACGTCAAGCCCGACCGAATCGTGATGGACGCCCTGACCGGCGCCGCGGGCTACGGCATCGAATACACATACTCGGTGATGGAGCGCATCAGGCTGACCGCCCTGGGCGGCGATGCGATGCTGGCGGCCCCCATGATCGCGACGCCCGGCCAGGAATGCTCTAAAGTCAAGGAGACCAAGGCAAACGCCGACCAGTTTCCCATGTGGGGCGAGCGTTCGAAACGCATGGCCCTGTGGGAACTTGCCACGGCCACGACCCTGCTTTACGCGGGCGCCGATGTTTTGATCATGTATCACCCGGACGCGGCAATGGCGCTTAAACGGACGATTTTTAAACTAATGGATGGAAATGAAATAAAATAGGAACAAAATATGGCCCTGACCGGTTTACAAATACAAAAACTGCTTCCCAAGACCAATTGCAAGGAATGCGGTTCGAACACCTGCCTTGCCTTTGCCATGAAACTGGCGGCGAAAAAAGCCGACCTGTCGCAATGCCCGTACGCCTCGGAGGAAGCGAAAAGCGTTTTAGGGGCGGCCAGCGAGCCCCCGGTCAAGTTGATAAGCATCGGGGCGGACGGTTCACTGAAGCTTGGAGGGGAAACGGTGCTCTATCGCCATGAGAAAACATTCGTCCATCAAACCGCAATCGCGATAAACATAAACGATACCGACAGTCAGGCCACAATCGAGTCTACGCTGCAAGCGATCAGGGATTATTCGCTGGAAAGGGTAGGAGAAAAGCTTTCGATCGACATGGTCGGCGTTACCCACAAGGGAAATGACGCTCAGGCATTTGTCAACCTGGCCCGCAGGGCCTTTGACGTCACCCGGCGTCCCGTGGTAATGCGCAGCGGCGACTGCGCCGCTTTGTGCGAGGCTTCACGCGCCTTGAAGGGAACGCATGGCGTTCTGGCGGCGGCCACCAATGAAGCAATCGACCGGCTCCGCGAAAGCGCCCTTGAAAACGGACACGCGCTCGCCGTGACCGCCCCTGATGTCGACGGTCTTGCCGGTTTGACGGGACAATTGAAAGAATCGGGTTTCAGCGACGTCCTGCTCCAGTTCCAAACGCACGGCCTTGCGGAGCGGTTCCAAACGAATTCAATTGCCCGGCGCGCGGCGCTCAAAGACCAGGTCAAGCCCATGGGATATCCGAGTCTTCGCTTTATCGAGAGTAGCGATATGCTTGATTCCACGATCGAGGCATTGAGCGAAATCGCCAAGTACGGCGGAATCTGCGTGCTGCCATCATTCGACCCTGCCGTGCTGGTGACGCTCATGACCGTGAGGCAAAACATCTATACCGACCCGCAGAAGCCGATTCAGGTCGAGCCGAAGATCTATCCGGTCGGGGAACCAAAACCCAATTCCGCGGTGTTCGTTACCACCAACTTTTCCCTTACGTATTTTATCGTTTCCGGGGAAATTGAAAACAGCGGGATAAGCGCCTGGCTCGTTGTCCCCGAATGTGAAGGCATGAGCGTGCTTACAGCCTGGGCCGCCGGGAAATTTTCGGGCGCGACGATTGCCAAGTTCGTCAAGGAAAGCGGCATCGAAAGCACCGTGACCACCCGCGACATCATTATTCCCGGCTACGTTGCCCAGATTAGCGGTGAGCTGGAAGAAAACCTGCCCGGATGGAAGGCCGTCGTCGGGCCGCAGGAGGCCGGAGACATCGAGAGCTTTGTCAAGGCGAAGTTAAAATAAATCAAGTTACCTCACCCCTGCCGCGTTGCGTCTTCCCCTCTCCTTACTAAGGAGAGGGGATAAAGGGGTGAGGTGAAGTACAACTACTCACATTTTCTTCCTACAACCCATCACTCATTACCTTTTATTATGCCCCTAATCACCTTCCAACCCTCCGGAAAAACCATCGAAGTCCCTCAAGGGACCGACCTTTTAGAGGCCGCCCGTCAGGCGCATGTTGAAATAGACGCTCCGTGCGGCGGCAAAGGGACCTGCGGAAAGTGCATGGTAAGCGTTGTATCGGGCGTCGTGACCTCACGGCAACAGCTTGGGCCATTAAATGCTGATTACGAGGCTGGTTTTGTGCAGGCCTGCACAACCTTTGTCGGTAACAGCGCAATTGTCGTCACGGTGCCCCAACAAACAGGCTATCTTGGCGGAAAATTCGCCGAGGAATTTTCCGAAAGTCCCGGTGAAATTCCCGGTTTTTCAATACCTTCCCCGGTCGATTCCATGGCCAGGAAAATATGCATCACCGTGGCGCAACCGGACGCGGAACATTGGGCAACGGATATCGAAGGGCTTAAAACAGGTATTTTTCAAAAAATTGTCAAAAAAGAAATACATTTTCCGCTGAAAGTCATGCAAACCCTGCCTCAAACAATCAGGGCCGCAAACGGAATGGTCACGATCACTTTATGCGAGGAAGAAAACAACTATGACGTCATAAATCTTGAGGCAGGCGATCGTTCGAATCGACACTTTGGGATTGCCGTTGACGTGGGTACAACGACCATTGCCGTGCATCTGGTTGACCTTTCAAAGGGCGCTATAGTAGCGACGCTGACGGATTACAACGGCCAGATTCCTTGCGGGCTGGACGTCATCAGCCGCATCAACTATGCCCGCCGCCGGGGCGGTCTTGAAGAGCTTCGGAACCGCGTCCTCGAAACCGTCAATCGCCTGATTTGTAAAGCAACGGAGGGCCAAAAAATCGAGCTCCAAGAATTATGCGAGGCAACACTATCGGGCAACACGACCATGACGCACGTGCTTTTAGGTATTGACCCCGAATACATCCGGCTTGATCCGTATGTACCCGCGCTTTTGGAAACGGGGTTATTTCCCGCAGGTGAAGTGGGTTTGCGGATTAATCCGCTTGCGAAAATACGTTTTTCACCCGGCGTGGGAAGCTACGTAGGGGGGGACATAACGGCGGGAATATTATGTACCGATTTGTCAAAAGACGTTAATGAGATAAACCTGTTTCTTGATATCGGCACGAACGGGGAACTGGTGGCGGGTAATAACGAGTTCTTAATGGCCTGCGCATGCTCGGCAGGTCCCGCGTTCGAAGGCGGAGGCATTGAGTTCGGAATGCGCGCGGCACAAGGCGCGGTTGAAAAGGTTGAGGTGGACAGCAGGTCGGGCCGCGCCCGATATTGGACAATCGGCAATGTGATGCCGAAGGGAATTTGCGGTTCAGGCATGATCTCCCTCGTGGCCGAATTGTATTTCAAAGGGATGATCGATTCTGCCGGGAAACTTGACCGCGGCAAGTCCGCGGAAAACCTCATGATCGACGGAAGGCAGGCGCGGTGCATTGTGGTTCCCGCCCGTGAGGCCGCGCAGGGAAAGGCGATCACGGTCAGCGACGCGGACATCGAAAATATCGTGCGGGCGAAGGCCGCCATCTATTCCGCCTGCTGCCTCATGCTCGGTCATCTGGAAATCGGGTTCGGCGACCTCGCGCATGTTTACATTGCCGGAGGGTTCGGACGGTTTCTTGACATCGAGAAAGCAATCGCCATCGGCCTGCTTCCGGATATCGCGCGCGAAAAGTTCGTGTATGTCGGCAACGCGTCGCTTTCGGGGTCGTACCGGCTCCTGGTTTCGGGCGAGCAGCGGCGTCTTCAGAGGGAACTTTCGCGCCGGATCACCTATATTGACCTGAGCGCCGATCCCCGTTACATGGACCACTATACCGCCGCGCTTTTTCTGCCCCATACCGACCTTAACCGGTTTCCTTCCATATTTGCGCCAAAGCAAATAAAGTTATAACAATATTTGCTTTTTAGTGAAGGTATATGGCATAATTATAACGTCATATTTGACCAAACGTTATTGAGATTTCATAAAGAGAGCCACCCCGGGGAAAAAAAACCTTTGTTTTTACAAAAAAACAAAGGAAAAAAAATATTAATTTCTCTTTGCTTACAGGCGATAATTTTATTGTTCGTTGGAAGCTTAGAGAAACTTATCCGCCATGAGGCGGATTATTTCGGTTATTTGCCAAAATCGTTTTAGCGTTGTCCGGACACTATCATGAGCCATCTATTAATCACTTTAACGGACGAAGAACTCGGCGACCGGGCCGTGGCCGCGGTTTTCGACGAGAAACTCCGGTCTGGCCTGTCGTGCAAGGACTCGGACGTGGTCATCCGTTTGAGGCCGGAACTCGGGTGCGGCACCGAAATGCTGGAATGGCTTGAAGAATGGACCGACAAATTCCAAAAAGTGGAAAAACAATTATATATCATTCCCGCGAACGTCAATCAGCTTGAATGCCTCGAAGTATCTCATCCGGACAAGGACCTGCGATACGCCAATTCCCTCGCGGAGCTGGAAGACTGGCTTGAGGTTCAAAACACGGAACCGCTTACGCGGCATGGCGCCAGTGAAGAAGAAGCCGCTTTTTTGGTAGAGGATGTTCCTCCGGCAAAAAAAGAACCTGCGGCGGAAGCGCGCGCGGGAGACAAGTTGGATTTTGAAATAATTGAAAAAGAAGAAGTTCGCCATGTGCCCGATATACGGCTAAAGCCGGGAGAAATCGTCCAGATTTCAGGGGAATATATATGTTTGGGATGCAGGACGTCGAGGATGTGGCTCAAGGGAGACATCGCGAAAGAATGCGAGAACGCGGAATGCGCCCATCCGGGGACCGGATGGAAAATGACCTTCGAACTATTTTGATCAGGGATTACCTGATTATGCAGAAATAAAAAGAATTTTATTCTTGTTCAATAAACTGGAAGCATAATGTACTGGGGCGATAAAAAAGTCATTGCGGTCGGGGGAGGGAAAGGCGGCATCGGCAAGAGCGCCTTCGTGGGCAATCTGGGCGTTACGCTGGCTTCGCAGGGCAGGCGCGTGACGGTCGTCGACGCGGACCTCGGCGCGGCGAACCTTCATACCATTCTCGGCGTGCAATACCCGGCGAAGACCCTCGATGATTTCCTTGCCAACCGCGAGCCCGATATTGAACATACGCTCGTTGAAACACCCTATCCGCCGCTTAGGCTTTTAAGCTCGGCAAGCGACGTGCTCGGGCTGGCGTCCCCGAATTATAAAGACCGGCAGCGGCTTTACAGGGCCATCAAGAAATTAAGCACCGATATCATCATCTTCGACATCGCGGCCGGCACCCATCAGCGCGCCACCGATTTTTTCACCCTTGCGCCCATCGGAATCGTCATTATCGAGCCGATACCCACTTCTCTGGAAAACGCGTTTTCATTCATAAAAAACATGCTGGTGCGCGGCCTGCTGAGAACGTTTTTCCACAATAAGGAAATGACGGCCTTTATCGAAAAAACGGTTGACCCGAGGAGTGCCGAAAGTACGCTCCATTTCAGCGATCTTTTAGTTAAACTGGGGGAGACCGCGCCGGGTACGGTTGAGGCGTTCCGGCAGATTTTCCTTCAGAGCATCAAAATGCATGTGGTGGCAAACGCCATCCGCGACCAATCGCAGAAACAGGTGGCTGAAAAATTTTCAAGAATAATAAAACGATACCTTGCCCTCGACCTTGAATTCAGCGGAACGCTTCCCTATGAGCAGAACATGGACGTAGCCATTTCGGACAGGGTCCCTTTTGTCATCAAATATCCCCAGAGCGAATACGCAAAGAACATGCAGGAAATTATCGTAAAACTCGCCCTATGACCGCTGCCACTTGCCCCTGCTGTTTTGGACATATCCAAGGCCGCCCCACAGTGCGATTGCATGAACATGGCATGTGTTAAGGCACAAACCGCACCCGATGCATTTGTCCTTATCAATAATATACCGATGGGCCCTTTCGCCGTGTATGGCGTCGACCGGGCAATAGGCCACGCATTCGCCGCAACCGTCGCATTTTATATCGATATTGACCTTGGGCCGGGTCTTGACCAGGTCAACGAAGCACGCGGAAGGGCATTTGTGGACCGCGACAATGAAATTTTCTTCCCGGGAATAATCCAGAACGGGCAGGTTGTCCGTCATTTCAATCGCGCCGGAAGGCGTTGAGGTGACGCAGACCGCGCACGCGGTGCAGCCCACCGAGCAATATTTTTTCACGCGCGCCCCGCAATCGCGGTTGGAACAGGCGAGGAATATTTTATGCACGCGGGGAATAAGGCCGATGATGTTCCTGGGGCAAGCCGGGACGCATTTTCCGCACCCGTTGCATGTGGCGGGGTTTACAACGGCGACTTTATCGGCGTTTATGGAAAGCGCGTTAAACGGGCATGCCGACACGCAGCTGCCAAGCCCCAGACACCCGTTTGCGCAGACCTTTGACCCGTGGCCGCCGACCGTCGCGGCATGGCAATCGATGAGGCCTTCATACACGCTCCGTTCCGCGGCTTCTTTCAGGCCTCCCTTGCAATGGACGACCGCCATGCCCGGCTCCTCGACGCTGATGGTTGTCCCTAAAATATCGGCGATTGCATGGGCCGTTTTTGACCCGCCCGGAACACATCCCGTGGCGCTCGATTTCCCCCGGGCCACCGCTTTGGCAAAGCCGCTGCAAGCAGGATGGCCGCAGGCCCCGCAATTGATGTTGGGCAGCACCGCCAGGATCTTGTTGATTTTTGAATCGATGAGAACGTGGAGCTTTTTCGAGGTTATTCCCAGCGCAATGCCGAAAAACATCCCCAGCGAACCCATCACAAAAACCGGAAAGACAATTGCCACCTTATCCTCCTGTTGCCGAAGAAAAGCTCAGCCCCAAAAAGCCGAGGAACGCGAGCGCAATCAGCCCGGCCGAAATAAACGCGAGAGGAAGGCCCTCCAGCGGCTTCCAGACGGGCGCCAGCTCAAGTTTTTCCCTGATCCCCGCCATGAGCGCGAGCGCCACGGTGAACCCGACGCCGGAAGCGACTCCATTGACAAATGCCTCTACGAAAGTGAACTCTTTTCCGGTAAAGGGGTTTTCACGGGTATTGATCAAAGCGACGGCCAGCACCGCGCAATTGGTCGTGATCAGGGGAAGGTAAATGCCCAGCGACTCATACAGGCCGGGTGAAAATTTTTTCAGCGCCATTTCCACCAGCTGCACCAGCGAAGCGATGACCAGGATAAAAATGACGGTTTGAAGGTAGGAAAGGTCGCAGGGGACCACAATGAAGGTATCGATGGTCCAGGTAAACGCCGAGGCGATTCCCATGACGAAGGTAACCGCCATTCCCATTCCAAAAGCGCTGGATAATTTTTTCGAGACCCCTAAAAACGGACAGATCCCGAGCATACGCGCCAGAACGAAATTATTGATGAGAATCGCGCCGACGGATATCTGAATAAGGACCGCGAAGTTCATTGACGGTTCTTTTCCTTTCTTAAACGCAGGTAATTGATAATTGCAAGCAGCGCGGCGACGGTGAAAAATCCTCCCGGGGCGAGGGCGAAAACCAGCACGGGGCGGAAACCGGGGATGACCGTGAGGCCGAACAGCCGGTTGCCGCCCAGGACTTCCCGGACCGTGGCGATCGCCACGAGCGAAAGCGCAAAACCGGTCCCTATGGCAACGCCGTCGATGGCCGATTTGCGGACGTTGTTCTGCGACGCGTACGATTCCGCCCGCGCGAGGATGACGCAGTTGACGACGATGAGCGGCACGAATATCCCTAATTGACGATTAAGGACAGGCGCATGGGCCTTCATCCATAAATCGACGACGGTGACGAATGTCGCGATAATCGTAATATAGCAG
>JBAVGL010000087.1:0-5525 GCA_049684795.1 Chitinivibrionales bacterium
GACACCTACATGCTCATGAGCATTTTCAAGAAAAAGCTGGAGACCCTGCTTTTCGAGGAGAAACGCCATCTCGTCCTTATTTTCGACGAGGCCCAGCAAATGGAAGATGATGTCCTCGACGAGGTAAAAAACCTCACTAATATTTCATCCCAGACCCAAAGCTACCTGACGATCTTTTTTGTAGGCCAGCCCGAACTGCGTGAAAAGATAAAACGGCTCAAGCAGGTGGACCAGCGGATTTTCCTGCGGTTTCATCTTAACAATCTGGATTTTAACAACTCCACAAAATACATACACCATCGCCTTCGAATCGGCGGGGTTGAAAATTCAAGTATTTTCACCAGTCTCGCCGTCGAAATGATTTTCCGCATGACCGGCGGCGTGCCCCGCGAAATCAACCGCCTCTGCAAACTGGCGCTCACCTATGGTTTCGCGCAGAATTGTTTGGAAATATCAAGGGAAGACATTGAAATAATACTTGATGACATGCGAAAGCACGGCTGATAATGGGCGATAAAAAAAAACAAAAATTCAGTCTCAGCGATATAATCCGGAAAATTAATGAGGAAAAACCGGCCGATGCCGGGGCCCTGAACGCTCTTCCGGTCCCCAAGGCTGACGCGGCGCACATTGAAAAACCCGATGCAGGGTCGGTTTCATCTCCCGCGGACCGTGACCACGCAGGAGGTCCATCCGAAAGTAATCCCGCCCCGCGTTCGCCGGTCCCGAGCCATGACCATATTTCCGGTGTCGCGGCGCTCCCTGAAAAAGAACGCCTCCGGGCAAAACTGGATGTTCCACTCTATGCTTCCGCTTCAGGCAACGAGGAAGAGTCCGTTGATTTTGACATAATGCGCTATGTGGGAATCCTGATCCGAAGGAAAAACATCATTATTGCGGTGACCATTATCGCCTCCATTTATTCAATTTTTTCCTATTTGAAAGCCGTCAAGATTTACACCGCCCAGGCCCGCATGCTTTTCAGCCCCGGGGGCGACCAGGACATCATGGGCAATAATTCGGGCATGAATACATATTGGGATTCGCGCGAAGAAAGGCTCAATACGCACCTGGAGCTTCTTAAATCCCGGATAGTCTGTAAACGGGTGGCTGAAAATTTAAACAACAGCGTCGGCGCCGATGAAATTTCCGGCGGCCTCATGGTGGACGTTGGTGGAAAGGAGGGCGAAAAAAATGACATCGTCGAAGTTTCGTTCAGCCACACCAACGCCGAAATCGCGCGCAACGTGGCGAATGAGCTTTGCAAAAGTTACATTGAATACATAAAAGAGGTCAATGTCCAGGATGTGACCCGGCTTAT
Source organism: Chitinivibrionales bacterium (assembly GCA_049684795.1). Lineage (GTDB taxonomy): Bacteria > Fibrobacterota > Chitinivibrionia > Chitinivibrionales > FEN-1185 > JBAVGL01. The sequence goes on from JBAVGL010000087.1 coordinate 1,322, forward strand.
CATGAAACTCGACGAACAAATTGATAAAGTAGAAAAAGACCTTGACCGGAAAGAGAACAACCTCCGAATTTTCAAGGAGAATAACCGCAAGGTCGAGCTTTCATCGGAAACTAACGTCACCATTTCAAAACTCTCGCAGATGGAACTCGCCATGCAGCAAACGCAACTCGACATGCTCGAGAGCAGGGAAAAATTTACCGGGATAAAAAAAGAAATCGACCAGCAACAGGTGGACGTCATTCAATCAATGACCTATCAAAATCCCTACCAGAGCCGCCTTGCTGATTTAGAACTTCAGTTGAATACCTTATCGGCTGAATACAGCCCTGAACATTTTAAAGTACGCATGGTAAAAGCGGAAATAGATAAAATTAAAACTGCCATGAAAACCGACATTACCAAAGAGGCCGCCTCGCAGACGTTCATTAAAAATCCAATACGTCAATCGCTGCTGCAGGACCTGGTCAACATTACCATAGAAAAATCGGCCATGGAGGCCAAGCGGACCGCCCAGGAACAGCTTATCAAGCAGCTTGACACGGAACTTGCGAAACTCCCTTCCGTCGAATTGCAGTATGCGCAATTGACAAGAGAAACCGAATCGCTGTTGCAGGTTCTTAAACTGCTCAAAAGCCGGTTTGAAGAAGCGAAAATCAAACGGGATTCGCAGGAATCAGACCTCAAAATTCTCGAATGGGCCCAAATGCCCATGGCCGCCATTTCCAACGTAAAATCGTCAAAAATTTTTATTACCATATTCATCGGTTTGATAATCGGCATTGCCCTGGCATTTCTCCTGGAATATCTCGACCAGAGCATTAAAGAGCCGCCGGATGTTGAAAAGACGCTTGAGCTGCCGCTTTTAGGGATTGTCCCGACCATTGAAACCAATAAGACAATCATCGAAAGTTCCCGGGACCAGGGAAAAACCATTCTGGAACCGTTTCGCGCCCTTCGCGCCAACCTTAAGCATATCGCGATGAGCCGCCACATAAAAACTATTATTATATCAAGCGCCGTAAAGGGAGAAGGAAAAACCACTCTTGCCGCCAATATCGCCATCACGCTCGCAATGGACGGAAAAAAAGTCATCCTTGTCGACGGCGATATGCGCCGGGCGCAGATCCACGGGCTGTTCCATTTGCCTAAAATAAACGGGCTCGGCGATTATCTTCTCGGCGCCGCCGAAATCCAGGACATCCTTAAACCCACAATCCACCAGAATCTTTTTATCATCACTACCGGTGAACATCCCCAAAATCCGGCGGAGCTTCTCGGTTCGTACAGGTTCGATCAGCTCGTTAAAGACCTTCGGACCATGGCCGACTATGTTATTTTCGATTCCCCGGCCCTGTTGCCCGTAAGCGACGGCATTACCATGGCCCCTAAAATGGATGCGTGTATCATGGTCGTTCGGGCATTATGGACGCCGATGAAAGCGGCACGGCAAGCCAAGAACCAGTTGAACCGGATCGGCTGCATGATAATAGGGGCAATCCTCAATGGGATTTCACATTCAAGGGGTTACTATCCGTATTACTACGGTTACTACCGGTATTATGCATATAAATACACTTATGATGAAGACCAGAAGTCCCTGTTTTCCATGCGTGAATTCGGACTGCGTGTTGAATCCAGATTTAAAGAGGCCTTTCTCTCTTTTCCACGCTGGGTCGCTTTCTCGCAGAGTATTGCGCGTCATCTCCTCAGCCGGAAAACCTTCTGGCTGCTTCTTTGTTTATCGGTTGGTTTGGCCGTTCTCAACGCCGGGAAAAAACATTTCAGCCTGATCCGTGATAAACAAACGATTACCTATCTCGGTGAAAAACACGCCATCGGCCAAAGCGTTCCGAACACGCCCGTCGTTTCAGCCCGGGATTCAAGCGCCGGCGCCATGAGCAGTGATCCGCTTAACTCCCTTAAAGACACCCTGGCGCTCTGGCAGGACGCTTTCAATACACAAAACTTTGCGCGCTGCGTGGCCTTTTACGATTCAACCCGTTTCCAATACCCCGGAGGCGATTTTACAAACTGGGAGACCGAGCTAAAAAATATCCTGTTGCGCGCGCCCTCTCGCCATAGTATTATTCACATTGACAGTGTATGGACCGACAGTATGCAAACGCCCTATTATAAAACGTCCGTAAACGCGAAAAAGATCTCATCCAAGGACACGAACTACGTGCTCATCACGTTTATCTGGCAAAATATCGATAATTGCTGGCGAATAATCCGCCAAAAACAGCGGGCGCAATAATGGGAATCCCGACAAAATCAAAAAAACGCCTTATTGTCTCCTCTGTTTATCTGGTCATGGGATTGTTCATAGCGTTCCAATTGGCCCGTTTCACTTTCGGGACCGCGGACTCGGGATATCCATTTCCTTCCAACGACTGCTTCGTTGACATAGAGGGCAATGTGATGCGGCCGGGCTCCTACCGCGTCACACCGGGCGTTACGCAATTTGAAATCCTGAAAGTGGCCGGAATCCGTCCGACCTCGGACATTTCCCTTTTTGATTTGACCAGGCAGATTTCCGGCAATCAACAGCTTGAAGTGGGAACAATGCCCAATCCCATTTCGTTGAAAAACCAACCGGCGCCCGTGCGCCTGGAATTTTCAATGGGTGAACTGAATATCGTCGCCGTTGACGGAAGGAGCCGCGCCGTTGAGGAAGGGCTGGAAATAAACGCCGGCGACCGTATCCTTACCGAAGAAAAAGCGCAGGCCGAATTTTCGGTGAACACCTACTCGCGGATCGATATGGACGATTTTTCGGAATTGACCATCGACAAAGTCAACGCCGATGAAAAAGGCAAAAAACTTGTTTCAACCTTTCAGAGATCAGGCGTCTGCTGGAACAAAATCGTGTATACGACAAAAGCGGAGCTTTTTAAAACGGTTACTCCTTTCGTCAATATTACCGTCGCGGGCACCGGCGCCGACTTCATGGTGGTTGTCAAACAGGATGAAATCGACGTCCACGACATGGACGGACTGCTCCTGGTTGAACGGTCCTCGGGCACCGAGGCGATCAACATGATTTCCGGGCAGTCGGCCGTTATTTTCAGCGATAACCGGCCGTTCCAGGTCACCCAGCTTGCTTCGGAGGCCAATCCCACGGAACGTTTTTCGATGTTGACAAAAGAAAAATCTAACTTTATCATGCGGCACATGCCCCTTAACTTCGTTTTTTGCGCGGTCCCCGGCGTGTATATATATTTTTCCATCCAATTCGAAAGCGGCAAGGTCCATGTCGTTCATATACCGGGCGCCACGTCGGTCGAAGAATTCGTCCAGGGGTGTTCAACGCTCGACCAGGCGTTCCTGTACGGCGGAGGCGTATTTGTCAGCACGCTCATCGAACAGATCATGGACGCTCGAATACCCAAGTATTGCATTTTTGACAAGGAAAAGATCATCCGCGTGGCCGCGGCTATCGGCGGCATAAAAGTGGATGTGGATGAAAAAGCGGCTTCAGTGCTGAGAGTAAAAACAGGCCCGCAAAATCTCAACGGGACGCAACTCGTTTCATTTTTAAAACCGGGCATCTCCGGCACCGACGATTTTGAGGCCCGCCAGATACGGGTAATAAGAGCGCTTTTTGAAGGCCTCAGTTCAAAAAATATCGTTCTGACCGCTCTCCTGACCCAGCAATTGATTACAAATCTCGAGACCAATTTCACGTCGGGCGAAATCATGGATAATTATTCCAAATTCGTCGGGGTAAAGAACTGGACCACCAAGGAATATGCGCTTCCCGTGAAACGAGTGACGCAAAACGGTCGCGTCCGTATAGACCCCGTATTGGAAGATTGCAAAACCCTTATTGAAAACAAATAAATGTCAATGCAGAAAGTTTTGATTATTGGAGCGCATGGCCAGCTTGGGCAAGATATGAAGGTCATGGCTGCATCCGCCGGATACGCCGTTTCGGGAGTGGATTTTCCCGATATCGATATTACCGATTCTATCACAACCCACAAGGTCATCGCCGCGCATGCACCCGAAGCGATCGTCAACTGCTCCGCCTATACCGCTGTTGACGCATGCGAATCACACGAGCGCGAAGCGTTTGCCGTCAACAGCAATGGAATCGCCCATATCGCCCGCGCCGCCCGTGCAATCAATGCACGTGTCGTGCATTTCAGCACCGATTATGTGTTTGACGGCACGAAAAACAGGCCCTATGTGGAAAGCGACG
>JBAVGL010000088.1:0-8646 GCA_049684795.1 Chitinivibrionales bacterium
CACTAATTGTGGCCTGTTGGTCTCTTTTCGTCTTTTCAAATTGGATGCACAAAAACGGCCTCAACAACCAATAAAAAAGCCCCGAATCCTTTAAGAATCATAGGCATTCGAGGCTTATTTGTAAATACCCCGGGTCGGAATTGAACCAACGACCCCAGGTTTAGGAAACCTGTGCTCTATCCAACTGAGCTACCGGGGCGGATAAGTTTTTGCTATCTTTTTAATATAAAACATTCGCTGACAATTCGGACGCACTTTTTAATCTGCCGAAGGGAAGATACGAGTCACCAGTGCGTAATATCAAAAACCGGTTCGTTCGATAAAATGCTCATTTCCGAAATTTGAATGTCCTTGACGCGGGCTAGAGGAGGCCCTTCGCGGAGTTTCCGGCAAAAAGCTTCAACGTCTTCTTCGCTGCCCTGGACCTCAATTTCGACCGTGCGCAGAGGAGAATTCCTTACCCATCCCGTCAGCCCGAGATCTTCGGCGCAGTCCTGCACGAAGTACCTGTAACCGACTCCCTGCACCCTGCCCGAAACTTCAATGGCCTTGCGGATTATGTTCATGCCCGTTTTCTACTTCCTGGAAAAAAAATTCATTATGAGCGTGATAACGACGCTCAGAAGAACGCAGGTGGCTATCGGTATATAGATACGGAACTTCTCACTGCCGAACCTTAAATCACCGGGAAGCCGGCCCAGGGGTATCTTGTCGGCCATGAGAAAAATAAACCCCACGACAACGATCACCGTTCCCGCGATGATTAAAAATCTTCCTGTGTCCATCCAATTCACGATTATTCTCCTGCCTATCCTGCTGCCTGCCGAAGGCAGCAGGATAGTCTCTCTAAGCTTTCCGAACGACAAAAAATTGTAATTCAAAAAGCTAAGAGAGACTAAAAAAGATTGACCTGCGGCGACGCCCTTTTCGAAGGGATCATATTAAAATACCGGTATGTTTTTTCGCTTACTTCACGTCCGCGCGGCGTGCGTTTGAGGAACCCCGATTGAATGAGGAACGGTTCGTAAACGTCTTCGATGGTGTCCGGTTCCTCGCCAACCACCACCGCGATCGTATTAAGCCCCACCGGCCCGCCGTCATAATGCTCGATGATCGAAAGGAGTATCTTCCGGTCGATGGCGTCCAATCCTTCTTTGTCAACCTCCAGCATCTCAAGGGTCCGGTTGACGATGTCCACGGTGACCTTGCCTTGCCCCTTGACTTCCGCAACGTCACGGCAGCGCCTCAAAAGACGGTTGACGATACGCGGCGTGCCCCGTGCGCGCATTCCCAGCTCAAGGGCCGCCCGGTCTTCGCAATCGACCTTTAAAATGGCCGCCGAGCGCCGGGCTATCTGCGCGAGTTCGTCTTCGGCGTAATAGTCAAGATGACACACGTAGCCGAACCGCGCGAGCATCGGCGCGGTAAGCATGCCTTGCCGCGTGGTCGCTCCCACCAGGGTAAAATGCTTGAGGTTCAGGCGCACCGAACGCGCGGAAGGCCCTTCACCGATCATTATGTCGAAAACAAAATCCTCCATGGCCGGATACAGGAACTCTTCGACGATCCTGCTCAGCCGGTGGATTTCGTCGATGAAAAGAATGTCCCGGTCTTCAAGGTTGGTGAGGTTGCCCGCGAGGTCTCCGGGTTTTTCAAGCACAGGGCCCGAAGTCGTCTGAATCCCCACGCCGAGTTCCTGCGCGAGTATTCGTGAAAGCGTCGTTTTCCCCAGTCCTGGCGGCCCGGTAAAAAGTATATGGTCAAGGGCTTCCCCGCGGTTCTTGGCGGCCTCAAGAAAAACGGACAGATTGTATTTTTCTTTTTCCTGGCCGATGAAGTCGCCGAACTTCTGCGGCCTGAGCGTCGCGTCGTTTTCGTCTTCGCTGTCATGCGAAGCCTGCGAAAGGACCCTGTCATTTTCAGAGGTGGCCATGTTATATCACCTGGAGCGCTTTCTTGATCCATTCCTCGGCAAGAGCATCGGCCGCAATGACGGTTTCAACCCGAGTAAGGGCGCTCTGCACTTGTTTATCCGCATACCCGAGCGTGATCATCGCGTCAAACGCCTCGGACCGCGGGTTGGCGGACGCAATTCCCGGCTCGCGCCGCGCGGAACCATCCCCGCCGGCCAGGCCGGACAGTCCGAGTTTTCCCTTGAGTTCCATGACAAGGCGCTGGGCGGTCTTATCACCCACACCGGGGATTTTTCTCAGCCGGGTGGCGTCGGACTTATTGACATACGATATCAAATCGGCCGGAGAGACCCCTGAAAGGATGCTGATAGCCGTCTTGGGGCCGATCTTGCTGATGCCGATGAGCTGCTCGAAAATCTCGCGCTCCTGCTTCGAGAAAAAACCGTACAGGCGTTGCATGTCTTCGCGGACATAATGGTGGGTGAAAAGCTTGACATCATGATTTACCGGCGGCAATTTCTCATACGTTGACAATGGTATGATAAGCAAATAGCCGACGCCGCAGGCCTCTATGACCGCCGTCCCGATATTCTTTTCCGCTAGCGTGCCTTTGATATAATCAAACATGGTTTCAGCGCTTCAGTCCGGCCAGTGTCGCCGAGTATTTATAGTTTTGAAAATCGCACAGGGCGGCCGCCAGCGCGTCGTAGGCATCCGCATGCGCATGTTTCGAAGGAACCGCAAGCATCGCCTGTACCATATATTCCACCTGTTCTTTCGCGGCATTGCCGTTTCCCACCACCGATTTTTTGATTTCACGCGGAGAATATTCCACTACTTCCGCGCAGGCTTTTCGGGCGGCCAGCATCGCCACTCCACGCGCATGGCCCAATATCAAGGTCGTATGCACGTTCTTCGCATAAAATGCCTGTTCCACGGACACGCGTCCCGGAGCGAATTCGCGCATTTTGTCAACCAGCCCGTCATAAATGACCATCAGTTTTTCGGGAAGCGCGCTGCGGCTGTCCGTTCTAATGGTCCCCGAAGCCACCCACGAAACGCTGTTGTTTGTAACGCGAATCACGCCATAGCCCGTAATGGCAGTGCCCGGATCGATTCCGAAAATTATCATTTATTGACCCGCGTATTTCTCGGCGTCTTCATCGCTTATGTCAAGATTATTGTACACATGCTGCGTATCGTCCAGTTCATCGAGCTCTTCGATAAGCCTGAGTACCTTAAAGGCGCTGTCGCCTTCCAGCCTGACGGTGGTTTCAGGGACCTTGGTCTGTTCCGCCGACACGGGAGCTATGCCGACTTTTTCCAAGGCCGTTCGCACGGCCTCAAACGTATCCTGTGAGGTGGTAATTTCAAATTCTTCCCCATCTTGAGCCATGTCTTCGGCCCCGGCTTCGAGCACAACTTCCATGAGAGCATCTTCTTCCATGGCGGCCTTGGCGACCCGGATAAGTCCTTTGGGCTTGAACATATAGGAAACCGAATTCGCGGCCCCGAGGTTTCCACCGGCTTTGGTCATGGCGTGCCTTACTTCCGAAACCGTCCGGTTGCGGTTGTCCGACATGCATTCGACTAGTACCGCGATTCCTCCGGGAGCAAATCCTTCCAAGACAAACTCTTCATACGCAACTCCCTCAAGCTGGCCCGTTCCTTTGGCAATCGCGTTGTCGATGTTCTTGCCGGGCATATTCGCCGCTCGCGCCGAGGCGATAGCGCCGCGCAACCGCGGATTGCCCTCTTTATCGCCGCCGCCCATGCGCGCGGCAATGGTAATTTCACGAATAAGACGGCTGAAAACTTTCCCGCGCGCCGCGTCGGTTTTTCCTTTGGCCCTTTTTATGGTGGCCCACTTGGAATGGCCAGACATAAAACCTCCTTGCTGAATGAGATTATTCTATAGTATTCCGGTTAATTGTTCCAAATTCATTTTTTCCAGGTTCGCCACCGGACTCCCCAAAAATATCGAAGCGGTCCGCTGAAATTCCTCGGTGCGATCCGTGACAAAGAACCTGCTCTTGTCTTTCCCGCCTTCTTTTTCAGGATTGCGTTGTTCCATGGCCAAAAGAATGTCTTTGGCCTCTTTTGCCGTCCAATAGGCGCTGTCTAAAAGCTGAACGTTCGCTCCCACGGTGCTTTGAATTGCTTCCATGAGCAGCGGATAGTGCGTGCACCCCAGGATCAGGCAATCGATGCCGTAGTCGACCAATTCGTAAAGGTAGTGCTGGGCCGTTAACCTTGTAATATCGCTGTCGGCAAGCCCTTCCTCAACCAGCGGCACGAAAAGCGGGCATGCCTTGCCGTAGGTTCTTATTCCTCCGTCAAGGGCCGCGATGGCCTTTTGATAGGATTGCGCCCTGATGGTTGCAAGCGTGCCGATGACGCCGATTTTTTTTGAAGCAGTCCTTGAAACCGCGGCCCGGGCGCCGGGCGCCACCACGCCGATGACCGGGATTTCATTGCATTCGCGTTGTATATCGTCAAGGGCCACCGAGGAAACGGTATTGCACGCCACGATGAGCATTTTTATGTCCATGGAAAGCAAAAACCGCGCGTCCTCCAATCCAAAGGCCCGTATCGTTTCATCGGACCTGCCGCCATAGGGATACCGGGCCGTGTCTCCCAGATAAACAAGCCGTTCCCCAGGTATGCAGGCAAAAAGCTCTTTAACGACGGTCAGCCCGCCCATCCCGGAATCAAACATGCCGATCGGACGAGGATCGCTCATCTGCCGCTCTCTATCTTCTTTTTGAATTGCATGAGGGCGTCGAACATCGCCGAAGCTATGGTGTTTTGAAAAGATTCGTCTTTCAATGTTTTTTCCTCACGCTGGTTTGAAATGAACCCGACCTCAATGAGCACCGACGGCATGAACGTGCCGTTGAGCACCCAGAAATTGGCCTGACCCACGCCGAGATTGAGTTTTTCGATCTTTTTAAGCGACGAATTAAAGACCTCTTCGATGATAATGGAGAGGTCCTGGCTTTCGCGCAGATATTCATTGCCGACCATATCGATAAGAATATTTTGCAGATTGTTGTAATGCTGCGCATGGTCTTCCAATTGAATGACGGCATTTTCACGCATTGCCGCAAGCTTGTCTTCTTCATTCTTTGCCTGCGACAAAAAATACACTTTATACCCTTTGGTGACTTCTTTCTTTTTGCCGCCGTCTATGCTGTTGGCGTGGATGCTTACGAAAACATCGGCTTTCTTCTCATTTGCAAATTTTGTCCGGTCCTGCAAGGGAATAAATTCGTCGGTTTCACGCGTCATGAAGACCGACATGCGCTTTTTTTTTTAATCAGGTCGCGCAGCTTAAGACCGATGCTGAGCACTATGTCTTTTTCCCTAGTCCCGTCGGGCCCGATGGCGCCGGGGTCTTTCCCTCCATGACCGGGGTCGACGACGATCGTTTTAATGATCTGCCCGGCATTGGCCGCTTCCTCGTTTGTACCGTCAAGCGCCGTCTCCATGGGCTTTGATTCTTTTTTCAGCGCGGTCTTTTGACGGGCCGTCACCGGTGAGATGGTTATGGTGGAGTCCAGTGGATTCCATTCGATCGTTTCTTTTTCAAGGCCGCTGAAACAGGCCACCAGAACCTTGACAGGCAAATACAGCGATTCATTATGGCGAACAGGCGAGCAGGGCGCTTGAAAAAGCGAATCATTAATGAGGTAGAAGGGGTTATTTTGCGAAAATACGGCCTTCGCCGTGCCGCTGGTGCATGTCAATTTTCCGGAAACAACGTCCCATTTCCAGGCAAAGCCTTCGGCCTCGCAAAAGCCGGTTATGGAAGCGAATCGCGTTTGATTTTCTTCATAGCCGGGGATCATGGTTACTTCGCCTTGGGGTAACCGCTCAAGCTTAATCTGGGAATTTGCAAGGCCACAGAACACGACCGCGGCAAACAACGCGACTTTTGCAATTTTTCCAACGCAGGTTGAAGTCTTTTGTGTGACCATGTTTTAATGTTGCTTTGCTTTGGTTTTCATAAGCTGCGCAAGATGTTTTTTTGATTCTTCCTTGGCGATCTTTTCCCGCTTGTCGTACTTTTTCATGCCCCGGCCCATGCCTAATTCAATTTTGATCCATTGCTTATCAAAATACACCATAAGCGGCACCATCGTCAGGTGTTTTTTTTCCATGTCGCCCGCAAAATGAAGAATCTGCTTTTTATGGAGAAGGAGTTTTCTTCTCCGGTAAGGATCGTGGCCGTAAGCGACAGCGTGTTCAAAAGGAGCGATGTGCATGTGATTAATGAACATTTCACCGTTCGAACATGATGCAAAGCTGTCGGCAAGGGTCAGCTTGCCCGCGCGGGCCGATTTTACCTCGGAACCGGTCAAAGAAATTCCCGCAATCACCTTTTCCACGATTTCATAATCATGAAAGGCCTTTTTGTTCCGGGCTACAATTTTCATTGGTAAAAAATACTTTGATGTGGAAGTAAAGGCAATCTCCGAATTGTCCCTTTACAGGAGGCGCAAATAAGCTTCGGAGTGCCAGAAAACCGCCTCATTTTGACATTAATGGGCACTATATTATAAATTTTTGGCATTTTTCACCATTGTTGACCTGGTAAAAATGATTTTATATTATAATTATTGGATATAATAACGGTGCTTGTGCATCTGTTTTTCGGTCGGATAATTTGAACTTGATTTTTCACGGCAGAAAAGGGTTCATTTCATGGAAAAAAGTCCCATTAAGATTGGAAATTTTCGATGGGTCATCTGCGGTGTTCTGTTTCTCGCAACAACCATCAATTATATAGATCGTCAGGTCATCAGCATCCTGAAGCCGATGATTGTGTCCTGGCCCGGGTGGTCCGAACTGGAGTATGGTCGTGTCATATCATTTTTCCAGCTTGCCTATGCAGGGATCATGGTGTTTGCTGGGGCGATTATCGATCGCATTGGCATCCGCAAAGGATTTACGATCGCAATCGTTTTCTGGAGCTTTGCAGCCATGGGCCATGCCATTTCCGGAACAGTGGCGTCCTTTATTTTATGGCGAGTTCTCCTCGGCTTTGGTGAAGCGGCAAATTTTCCCGCGTCCATAAAAACCATCGCCGAATGGTTTCCCAAGCGCCAGCGCGCTCTTGCAACGGGCATTTTTAATTCCGGGACCAATATCGGGGCTTTTATAACGCCGTTTGCCGTCGCATGGATCCTGACAACATTAGGGTCGTGGCGATGGGTGTTTGTCCTTACGGGAGCACTCGGTTTTCTATGGCTGATTTTATGGTTGATCATCTATCGGCGTCCCGAAGAACATCCGCGGCTTTCCAAGGAAGAGCTTGCCTTCATTCAAAGCGAACCTGAGGAAAAGATCGTAAAAACCCCGTGGCTTCCGCTCCTCAAACACAAACAGACATGGGCGTTTGCCATCGGTAAATGCCTGACCGACCCCATTTGGTGGGTATGGCTCTTCTGGGTGCCGGGGTTCCTCCATAAAAAGTTCGGCGTTGATATCAAAGCCATGGGCCTGCCGCTGGTGGTCATCTATTCCATGGCCAGCGTGGGTTCAATCGGCGGCGGATGGCTGGCCGCCATTTTCACCAAACGCGGGATGTCGGCGAACGCGGGACGTAAAATTGCGATGCTTTTATGCGCTTTGTGCGTCGTGCCGGTCATCACCTGCGCTTCTACGACAAATCTTTGGCTTGCCATACTGCTAATTGGATTGGCCTGTGGAGCGCACCAGGGATGGTCGGCAAACATGTTCACTTTGGCTTCCGATATGTTTCCTAAACGCGCGGTAGGGTCGGTTGTTGGCATTGGCGGGGCTTTGGGAGGTATCGGCGGATTTTTTATCGCCAATATCGTGGGCTTTGTTTTGAATAAAAATCCGGGTAATTATCTTCCGATTTTTATCATTGCGGGTTCGACATATCTCACGGCTTTGCTCATTATTCAGATTATTGTGCCGCGTCTTGAACCCGCGACAGTGAAATAAATAATGAATTATCTATATATATATAACTTCAAGGAGGTATTTACATAATGGAACCTAAAGGCGACATTGCATTAATCGGACTAGCGGTCATGGGCCAAAATCTTATCATGAACATGAATGACAAAGGATATACGGTCGTTGCATCTAACCGCACCGTGTCTAAGGTTGATGAGTTCCTGAATCAAGCCGCAAAGGGGTCAAAAGTCATCGGCGCCCATTCAATTGAGGAGATGATGGGCCTTTTGAAAACCCCGCGGAAAATAATGCTCATGGTAAAGGCGGGCCAGCCGGTTGACGATGCAATAGACCAGCTCATCCCTCTGTGCTCTCCCGGAGATTGCATCATCGACGGAGGAAATTCTTTTTTTATGGACACTATCCGGCGGACAAAATATCTGGAAGAAAAGGGCCTCTTGTATATCGGGACCGGCGTTTCAGGAGGCGAGGAAGGGGCGCGTAACGGGCCTTCGATCATGCCCGGCGGCAGCCCAAAGGCATGGCCCCTTGTAAAAGACATTTTAAAGGCGATTTCCGCCAAGACCCCCGATGGAAGCCCGTGCTGCGAATGGGTCGGAGACAACGGAGCCGGGCATTACGTGAAAATGGCGCACAACGCCATTGAGTATGGGGACATGCAAATCATTTGCGAAGCCTACCAGCTCATGAAAAAAGGACTGGGCCTTTCTCCCGATGACATGCACAAAATATTCGCCCAATGGAACAAGACCGAACTCAACAGTTACCTCATAGAAATAAC
>JBAVGL010000089.1:0-9265 GCA_049684795.1 Chitinivibrionales bacterium
AGCACGATCAGGGCGTTGTCGGGCGTGTAAAACCGTTTTATGTGGTTTTCCAATTTACGTATGGTATATGCCTGGATGTCCGACATCCAGCCGATGGTCGGGAGCCGGTAGGGGTTTGCCATGTAAAAAAGAGCATTGCAGTATTCGTCGTACCGGTTCACGGGCATGTTGTCGTGCCGCATCCTGCGCTCCTCGGAAACCACGTCGCGTTCGCTGTAAAACTCGCGCAGCACGGGGTTCTGCATGCGGTCGGACTCGATCCAGTAGAAAAGTTCGACTTTGTTTTTGGGCAGGGTCACGATGTAGGCAGTCATGTCGTCGGCGGTCCAGGCATTGAGGTTTGTTCCGCCGTTTCCCGAATAGATGTTCCAGATATCGTCTTTTTTAACGAAGACGCGTTCTTTGTCCATAAAACCGAAAATTTGACGCTTTAACGCCTCGCACACGGAATCGGTCGAGGTAAATCCCCTGTTGTACAATTGGCCGAGGACATCGTCGACGGAATCGATCTTGTCAAGCCACGGCTTCTCTTTCGCAAAATCAGTCGTTCCCAGGCGTTTCGTGCCTTTAAACATCATGTGCTCGTACATGTGGCACAGGCCGCTTGTGCCGGGGCCTTCGTACATGGAACCCACGAAATAGTAAAGCCGGCAGGAAACCACCGCCACGTTGGTGTCGGGTACGACGATGATTTTCAGGCCGTTTGGCAAAGAATCGAAATGCACCGGAACGTTGATTTCATAGGCAAAGGAAGCAACAAAAAACAAGGACAATGCGAACGCGGATTTGCAAAGAGTGTTCATGGAATCTCCAACTTGTTTGTCCCCCCCAAAGGTTCCCTTGCCCGCAGGGGGAGATTGCGTTTATGTAATTTCCTGCAAATTCCCCCTGCGGGGGTTAGGGGGCGAAAAGAAATATAAGATAATTTATGCCGTTTCAGTCTTTATTTCAAGATTTCCATTCATTTTTTTTGAAATATCAATAATTTGTTGCATACATGCAAAGTCCCACCCGGGCAATTGCGCCACAAAAAAAGAATCATTCTGGAATAGCGGTTCGGTTCTTAATTGCGGGTATTGGTCCGCATAGTGTTCAAAGAGTTGCGTGCGTGGAATGGGGGAGAGGAAAACGGGCTTGACTTTCACCCCTTGCATTGCGACAAATTGCATTTCGCGTTGAACGTCTTCGGGTGATTGGTTTACCAGGCCGGCCATGATATAAACTCCCACATTCCTGTCCGTAAATCCGTTTTTCAGGACAAGAGCGATCTTCTCTTCAAGTTCTTTTTTCGAAACTTTTTCATTGGTGTCCGAGCGATACCGACTGTCTCCGCTTTCAAATCCGAACCGAAGCGTGGAAAATCCCGACTGAAGCATGACGGAAAGTAAATCAGAAGAAAGCCACTTTATATGCATTCCGTTGGGCGTATGAAACCGCGCTGATATCCGGTGATGTTGAAACAATTTCATTAAAGGAATAAAATGCCTTCGAGGTTGATATAACAACGCATCGTCGTAAAAAGCAAAATCCTTCACCTTGAAACGCGATTGTAAATATTTTATTTCTTGCGCAATTATCATGCCGTTACGAGGAATAAAATCCTTTTGAAGCATTCGTGAGGCGCAATACGTGCAGGACAGGGGGCAGCCAAGCGAGGCGATTACAGGTCCATGATGAGCATGCGTAAGGCATTGTAATGCAGGTAATAATGATTTATCCCATCGAGCTGTTTCTAAGTCATGAATAAGGGGAATATTTGAATTTTTCAATGAGTTTTGGTCAAAAATGGAACCTTCGAAAATAAAAGTATTCGGCAGACATGATCTGAGAATTTGCGGAATCAATTTCGCGGAAATCCCACCGATAACGCAAGGAACCTTTGGGAACCTTTCCGATACGACTTGAATGGTTTCCAATAATCCGGGGTACCAGTAGGTCATGCCGGAGCCAAAACAAATAGTATCCGGATTGGGGATGGTTGATAGATATTGTTCCAATGATTCCTGAGATTGTCCGTAAAGCTTATATTTCCGCTTTACGGGCTTGTAGAGCGATGGTTTTGATAGCACCCTGTGATCAATGTCCCCGACATTATACTGCTTGTTCCGGGCGGTTTTGGGCCTTTGCAGGCAATCGAAAAAGTAAACGTCAAAGCCATTATGCTTGAACAATGAAATGAGAAGATACAAACCCACGGGATGCATCCATTCATCGTAAAGCTTGAAATCGGCAACCCAGGGATTTATTACTAAAGCGGTTTTAGGCATAAGTCATTTTTCGTTGCAGAAATTACATGTTGATTTTAAAAATAGTCATTTGTATTTTACTAATCACCTACAAAATCAATTTTAAAAGGAGTTTCTAAATGCCCCAACAAAAAAGTTACCTCAAGATCCATCCGTTTTTCAAGCTCGGTAAAAACCCTGCCAAGCGTGACAAGCGCAACATCAAGCTGGCGGCCATTTTGAAAAAGATCCCTGCTGTTCCATCTCAATGGGACTTCGACAGTGACGTCGCGAAAACGCCAATACCCACGCCCATGTTCTTAAACGACAACCTCGGGGACTGCGTTATTGCCGGACGGGCGCACATGACGCTTCGTTTTGAATATTTCGAACAGAAAGAGAAAATCCTCCCGATCAAGGACAGTGAAGTGCTTACGGAATACAAACGCGAAGGCGGCAGCATGGTTGAAGGTCAGCAGGGGCTCAACATGCTCGATTCGCTGAACTGGTGGAGAAAAAAAGGCTGGAAAACAGGCAACAAAACCTATTCGATTTATTCTTACGCGGAACTGAAACGCGATACGATAGGCGAAACCAAGATCGCCATTCGATATCTTAACGGCGCGTATATTGGTTTTTCGCTTCCGAATTCCTGGCAGGACCAGATCGGCCGAGGCCGGCCGTGGACCGTCGTGCCGGGCCCAAGCGGAAAACGCAATCCCCACAACGGACACTGCGTTTACTTATGCGGATATACCCCCACCGGTCCGGTTTGCGTCACCTGGGGCCAAAAGCAGGCCATGACCTGGGATTATCTCACGACCTATGCGGACGAAATATACGCAATCGTGGATAACCGCGACAAGTTCGTGAAGAACTCGCCGATCGACGTGGCGAAGCTTGATAGCATCCTGAAAGCAATATAATTGTCTGAACACGATTTCAAGGATTACAGGATAGACATGATTAATGCAAAAAAGATTTCAAACCTTTTAATCTTGAAATCCTGTAATCGTGTTCAGACATTTTTTCAGTTCGCCAACGTATAAAAGGTGTGTCATATCTCACAATAGTGAAAAAAATCACAATGCAACTATCATTAGATTAACCTCTTATAATAATAAATCACATTGTTGAAATAAAATTTAAATACTTATTGACAAATATCCTTAATTATCGTATATTATAGTGAAATAAATCACAATAAGTTTGATCTATTTTATGAAAAAACAAATTCCAACGGCTACAATAGAAAGACTTTGCGCGGTATATCATGTGCTGGAAGAATTGGAAGCGATTGGAATCAATACCGTTTCTTCCATTGAAATTGGAAAAAGACTCGGCTCAGCGTCGCATAATATTCGAAAAGACATCAGCTACTTCGGCGAAATCGGCAATTGCAAGGCCGGATATGATGTTCGCAAACTCAAAGGCCATTTGAGTAATAAACTGGGGCTGAGGGGAGAAAAAAAAGCGTGCGTGGTAGGCTTGGGAAGACTTGGGACCGCGATCCTCAATTATGGTCAATTAGCTCCGCACGGATTTGTTATAGTTGCGGGATTTGATTCAAACATCAATAAAATCGAAACCATCAGCACCTACATTCCGCTTTACCCGGCGCATGAAATCGCCCTTGTCGTAAAAAGAAAAGGGATCGAGCTTGCGGCGTTGACCGTGCCTGCGCAGGCAACGGAGGAAACCGTAAGCAAGCTTATTGAAGGCGGAATTAGAGGCATAGTTAATTTTACGCCAGCCGTGATAAAACCGGCGAAAAATGTTTTTGTACGCAATATCGACCTGGTTGGGGAATTCAGGATTTTATCGGCTTTGTCTACTCTCACGATTTACTAATAACCTTTACAAAGGAGATGCTTATGGCGCGCGTGTACAACTTTTCGGCCGGACCGTCGATGCTTCCGGAACAGGTCCTTAAAAAAGCGGCGGCGGAGATGCTCGATTATAACGGCACCGGCGAATCGGTGATGGAAATGAGTCACCGTTCGCCCGAATACCAGGCGATCATCGAGGCCGCGGAAGCCGGCATTCGCGCACTCATGAAAATTCCGGCCAATTACAAGGTGCTGTTCCTGCAGGGCGGCGCATCTAGCCAATTCGCCATGGCGCCGCTCAACCTTTTCGGCATCGCACCAAAGGCCGACTTCGTGCATACAGGCACCTGGTCCAAAAAGGCTATTGCAGAGGCAAAACGCTACGGGACTGCGCGTACCGTTGCGACTTCGGAAGACAGGAATTTCAGCTATATACCGAAACTTGATAAATCGATGTTCGACCCGACGGCTGCTTACGTGCACATAACCACCAACAACACGATCGAGGGTACGCGCTTCCGCGAGCTTCCGGATACAGGCGCGGTCCCGCTCGTTGCCGATATGTCTTCCAATATTTTAAGCGAGGTCTACGACGTGACGAAATTCGGCCTCATTTACGCAGGGGCGCAGAAAAACATCGCCCCGGCCGGTCTGACGCTGGTCATTGTCCGCGAGGATCTTATCGGCAAGGCGCTGCCGATTACTCCCACCATGTTCAATTATAAAATCCATGCCGATGAAAAGTCTCTCTACAATACGCCGCCGTGCTATTGCATTTACATCGCCAAGCTCGTGTTTGACTGGCTCCGGGACAACGGCGGGGTCGCCCAGATGCAGAAAATCAATGAGCAAAAGGCGGCCATGGTCTATAATTTCCTCGACAATTCCAAAATGTTCAAGGGTACGGTGGAAACGCAATTCCGTTCGCTCATGAACATTCCGTTTACTTCCCCTAATGAAGACACCGATAAGCTGTTCGTTAAAAAGGCGACCGCCGCGGGCCTGATCAATCTCAAGGGACATCGTTCCGTGGGCGGCATGCGCGCCAGTATTTATAACGCCATGCCCATTGACGGAGTAAAGAAGCTTGTTGATTTCATGAAAGAATTCGAATTAACCAATCTGCCGACAGACAGATAAGAGTCTCTAAATCTGCCTTTACTATTTAGTAAATGCAGATAGACACTCTAACAAATAAAGGAGTACCATCGTGTACAAAATTCAAACACTGAATAAAATTTCCACGCTGGGCCTGGAGCTTTTCCCCCGCGAAAATTACGAAATCGCATCGGAAATCGTGAACCCCGACGGGGCGATCGTGCGCAGCTTCGACATGCACGAAATGCCCATACCCGAATCGCTCAAAGTCATCGCGCGGGCTGGCGCGGGCGTGAACAATATTCCCATAGACAAATGCTCCCAGAAAGGCGTGGTGGTGCTTAATACGCCAGGCGCGAACGCCAACAGCGTCAAGGAGTTGGTGATCGCCTCGCTGTTTTTGTGCTCCAGGAAAGTGTATCAGGGCATAAGCTGGGCAAAGACCCTGGTCGGCAAAGGCGACGAGGTGCCCAAGCTTATCGAGAAAGGCAAATCGAATTTTGAGGGCCCCGAAATATTCGGCAAACGCCTCGGCGTTATCGGGCTTGGCGCCATCGGGGTCAAGGTGGCCAATAATGCCATTGCGCTCGGCATGGACGTTTTAGGGCACGATCCGATCATTTCGGTCGAGGCCGCGTGGGAGCTGTCACATAACGTCAAGAGAGCGATGGGGCTTGACGGCCTTCTGGCGAAATCTGATTATATTACCCTTCATGTGCCGCTCAACGACAAGACCAAGGGAATGATCAACAAGGACAAGTTCGCGCTCATGAAAAAAGGCGTGCGCATACTCAACTTTGCGCGCGGGGGCCTTGTCAACAACGAGGACCTCAAATGGGCCATCAAGGAAGGGATCGTGGCGGCCTACGTGACCGATTTTCCCGACGAAGAATTGCTGAAAATGGACAACGTCATTCCCATACCGCACCTTGGCGCGTCCACGCCCGAGGCCGAGGACAACTGCGCGAAGATGGCGGTCGCGCAGGTCAAGAACTTCCTCGAGTTCGGGAACATAAAGAATTCGGTCAATTTCCCGGATTGTGAAATGGAGCCAGCGGGCCGCACGCGCATTACCATAGGGAACAATAACGTACCAAATATGGTCGGCCAGATCACGACGGTCCTTGCGGCGGAAAAGATCAACATAGCGGATTTGCTTAACAAAAGCAAAGGAGAGCTGGCCTATAACATCATCGATATCGACGGGGCGGTCAACGACACCGCCATATCAAAACTGAAGGGGATCAAAGGCGTGATCATGGTGCGGGTGATTTAGTCTCTGTAGCTGAATTATATACGATAGACGGGTATATAATTCCTGCGTACAGAGACTTATCCACCTTGTGGGTCAAAATAAAAGGGTGCGCGATGAAACGCTCACCCCTTTGGCCTTCGTTTAGGCATTTCTTGATTTTCTTACGACTTCACCGCGATCTGCTTAACAAAAGATAGCTTCGGGCTTGAGCATTGGAAAATATAGACGCCCGCCGGTATCTTCGGCAGCGCAATGGAGGACGAGCCCGAAATATAGTTAGTTGATTCAAAAACCTTCTGGCCGTTCGTCGTGAAGAACCCAACCTTGTAAAAATTCCGCTCCGGCACGGTGAGCATGAGTTTGCCGCCGCGAATGTCGGCGGTCAGGACGACAGGCTCCGCGTTCTTTGCCGCGTCCGCGGGTTTTTTAATCGCGGAACCGTTTGGATTCGACAACGTGAGCAGCGTCATGCCGAAATAATTCAGCGGAAAGGTCTTGGTAAAGGTCTTTGCCGTCAGCGTCTGCGTGGTTACCGAATCGTAATGCTGCAACGCCGTCGCGGCCTTGATCTGATCCCACACGGCATTGCTGGGAGAGGCAGGGCTACCGGCTTGCGTCCATGCATAAGTCGTATTGCTGTGCGTGGCATCGAGCAGGAATTGCTCCTCGCGCACCTGTCCGGGCGCCCAGGGAATATTATTGACCGTAAGCGTAATATTGTCGGTGGTCGAGGTGCTCGACTGACTCTTGAAAAAGCTGTACACGAGCACCTGTATCGAATTGTTCGAACTGTCGGAGGTGGCGATGAGATTGACGCCATCCGCGTTGGCAGCACCGCCGCCGGAGGAAGAATCTTCCATGGAACCAAGTCTTTTCAGCAAATTATACGCGTTGATAGGAGGCTTTCCAATGTCCCATGAATTGGCATATGTCGTATTTCCCCGGCAGAACAAATTCATGCCTCCGCCAGGACCCGTGGCGCCCCCCACACTGGCGCCGCTTTCTTCATATAAATCGGAAACCGTCCAATGATCCAACATATAAGGAGGCGGATACTGCGGGCCATTGGCAACCAGCTCTTTGGCCGCAAAGGCCAGCCAGGTCCCTGCTTGCAGTTGATCTTGGTTATACGCCGTGCATGACTGTTCGTCGCAGATGACAAGGCCTTTATACCAGCTATAGGTTGAGTTCAAGGTAGTCCAGATAAATTTTTGATACATGGCAATGTCACCGTTTTGATCCGTGCCGTTGCCCGCTCCGTACCAGTGATAAGCAAGAAAATCGAGCGGCGCCCCGACTTTTCCCGTTGCCGCGTTGGTACCGGTATGACAATGCTGGAGCAGAATGGCGAAATCATTTCCACCCCCGAAAGTATTGCCGCCTTCAGCGGCCGGGCCGCCCACTTTTACCAGCGAATCCCCCATTTTCAGGCCGTTTACCGTATGATCATAGAGCGTAACATAATCCGGACTGAAATCGATATACCACCAGTCCGGTTCGTTCCAGACTTCGAAATACCATTTGCGGACCTCATCGACGCCCCATTTTTTCTCACAATGCGTTACTATACTGTCCATGAGGTTTTCCCATTGGCCCCATCCGTATTTGGTGGGAGGGCTTTTATTGGCTTTGTAAGACACGGTTACCATTTGCGTGCCGGATGCAAGGGGCGTCGGCGTGCAGCTTATTTCGAGGCAAGGCCGCATGCCTTCCTTTATGCGCTGGTTATACACGGAATCGAAGTTGGTCCAGCTCAGGGTGAGCGAAGTGGCGGTAGCGGCCTGCACCACGCCGATTTCATCGTTAAGAATCCCATGCCCGCGGAAATATTTAATACCTCCCTGTTGGTAGGCCGCATCCAAGCTCGTGCCCCAGCCTCTTCCATACGCCGTCATGATTGCCCCGGCCATATGGTCGGTGGCTATACCCCTCTCAATGAAATGGTCCCATGCACGCACCTGCTTGTCGGCCAATACGGTAAGATTGTACGTTGCCGCTTGCGCTTGAAAAAGACCTGCGGCGAAGACCGCGACAAGTGCCGCGCAGAAAATAGGCTTATACTTCATAGACAACCTCCCATCAGGATTAATGTTTGATTGATAAATTAATCGATTAAACTTTATATATTTTTCCCCATGGCAACAAAGGAGTAAACCAGACTATATTAAATCAATACTGATAACATACACAAAAAAAAGATGCTTGTCAACTTTTTGTTTAGAATTAATTTAATTGCTGTTAAGATAAGGAACCATTAACATCTTGATATTCAATAAGATATTATAAATTATTGTTTAGTATTTATTTTTGTATCTATCGCTGAGTCGTCATCATTTGATGAGGGTTACATCGCAAATGCGGTTTTCGATTTTGAAATCGTCCGTCAGCGGGTTTTAACCCTGTCATAGTCGGGCTCGTCGATATATTCCCAATTGTCAAAGCTGAATCCTATACCGAGCGTAAAGCGGTCGCCGCCGATGGGCGCGTTGTAATTAAGCCCGCGGTCCCAACGAAGCTTTATCGCCATGGGAATATCGAAGGAACGCGCCTCGAGGCGCAGCTCCGCGCCCGCGGAGGAGAGCCAGTCCGATTTTCTGAACTTGCTGATGTCGGAGAAATTGATCCAGCCCGCCGCCGTCGTAAAATTAACGGCGCCATAGAGCTTGTCGAAATACAAAAACCAGAATTTTTTATCAAAGGGCCTGGGCAGCAGGGGAAAACGATAGGAGGCGACGAGAGCGGCTATGGAATTCCCCGTAATTAAAACCGTATCGCGAGTGGCTCTTGTGCTGATGATGTTATTAGTGTCTTTTATCGATCGATAGGTGTATGTCGACATGGCGGTATCATAGTAAGTG
>JBAVGL010000090.1:0-4167 GCA_049684795.1 Chitinivibrionales bacterium
GCTAAAACCTGTGCAGGCAGCGAAGCATGAATTTTATAGTCGTGACAAAACGATAATGAATACAAAAAAAAGGCCCAATTTTTAGTTGCCTTTCAATAATAATGCTTATGAATCCCTCGTTCTTTACTGTTCGATCAGTCATTGAAAAAGTTGAACAACCTATGATCCGGAAATGCGTTGATTCCGACTTCTTGTCGATACATTCCATAATAAATGACGCTGCGCTAGCCTATAAGGGCGTCATTCCGCCGGACAGGTGGCACGAGCCATACATGACACAGAATGAATTGCGGACGGAAACCTCAAGGGGCGTTATTTTCTGGGGCTGGGAAGAGGTCGATGCGCTTGTGGGCGTGATGGGCATTCAGGACGTTAAAGACGTTACGCTCATGCGACACGCATACGTCAAGACCGCCCTGAGGAACAAAGGAATCGGAACGAAACTCCTTAAGCATCTGATGGGACAAACCGCCCGGCCGGTCCTTATCGGCACATGGAAGGCCGCGACATGGGCCATTTCGTTTTACCGGAAAAACGGCTTTGAGCTTGTAACGGAAAAAGAAAAAAACGTTTTGCTTGCAAAATATTGGAGAATACCTCCACGGCAGATCGAGACGTCCGTAGTGCTTGCCCGATCAACCGCTTAAATTCCTTGTATAACAGCCTATTGTATTATTATTTTGTTTAATGTACAATATATAGAAGGCTGTTGTATTCCGCGACAGACAATTATCCATGCTCGCTCGTAGAATGGGAGAAAGGCGATGAAATGCCCCTTTTGCGGTTTTGAAGAGGACAAAGTCGTTGACTCGCGTTCAAGCAAGGAAGGACAGGCCGTGAGGCGCAGGCGGGAGTGCCTGAAATGCGAGAAGAGATTTACAACATACGAATACGTCGAGACCGTCCCGCTTACCATCATTAAAAATGACCAGCGGCGCGAACCGTACGATCGGCAGAAGCTGTTGCAGGGAATGATGGCGGCGTGCACAAAGCGGCCCATCAGCATGGAGCAGATTGACGCGATTGTCGACAGGATTGAAAACGAGGTCCAGAAGCTCTCAAAGACCGAAATTCCCGCTTCGGAAATCGGCAAGCTGGTCATGGATGAGCTTTACAAACTAGACGATGTGGCCTATGTCCGCTTCGCTTCCGTGTATAGAAAATTCAAGGACAAAGGCGAATTCGTCACGGAAGTCAAAGAACTTGATGCGCGGACCAATATTCACCACGTGAAGATAAAAAGATGATATTTCGATAGATGGAAGGCCTCCTGCCGAGGATGCCTATTCACATTGAATGACGCTGCCCGACGGGACCGTTTTATCGAAAAAGTCTTCTTTAAAATAGAAATACCCCTGGTCGTCTTCTGAATAGCAATCCGCCGCTTCTTCGTTGAAAAAGGTCTTTAATGCGGATTCCTGGTCGCCACTCTCTATGATACGATGCCGAAGCTGGCTTTGTTCTGAGGGTGTAACGAAAGCAATTGAAAATTTGGGCATAATAAAAAAAACCTCCGTATATGAAATGCAATAAATATCGAATGCCTGATTCCAGAGCTTTTATGAAAATAGGTTTTGAAAGCGCGTAAGAAAATAAAAATTGATAAAATATTGGGAAAAGTTATTACTTGACACAAGGAAAGAAAGGCCGCGCATGAAAAATTTTGTCCGAACAGCCTCCGCAATCATGCTGGTTTTGTCCGCGGTATTTTTTACCCAGGCTGCTCCCCGGCAGAGCGGGGAAAATTGTGGCGACAAACTGAAATCCCTTTTAATCAAGAACCATTATCCCCTTTCAAACGTGGGCGTCATGCTTAAAAACATCGACAGGGACTCGGTGGTGGTCTCGTTGAATGCGGACGCGCCGTTTAATCCCGCGTCGGTGGCCAAACTTCTTACGGCCGCGATGGCCTTTGATAAGCTAGGGACCGGCTATACCTACAAAACGCTTGTTTATATGGACGGAACGTTTAATGCGGATTCGGGAATATGTAATGGGAACCTGTATATAAAAGGCAGCGGCGATCCTTCCATTGTCATAGAGCGGATGTGGCTCTTTGTTCAGTACTTATATCGTTTTGGCGGAATAAAAAGAATTACCGGCGACATCATACTCGATGATTCGTTTTTCGATACGGTGTCGGTCGGCCCGTGTTTTGAGGACGACAGCAGCAAAAGCAATCCCTATACGGCCCTGGTTGGAGCGCTATCCGCGAATTTTAACAGCGTGGTTGTGTGTGAAAAACCGGGAAGCAAAGTTGGCAGTCCAGTGAGAGTGGACGTCTTTCCAACGCTGCCATTATTTGATGTGGTTTCCAGGGCAACAACAGGGGATGACCGCAAAACCTCGAGCAATAACATAACCACCGAACGAAATGGCGACCGCACCCGTATCATGGTCAACGGCTCGATGGCCGTGGACGCCCAGCCGTATTATATCTCCAGAAAGCTCTGGCAAACATGGGGGAATTTCGGCAGTATCGTAAAGTTGTTTCTGGACGAAAACAAAATTTTCCTAAAAGGCGCGATTCGGCGCGGTTTGGTCCCCGAAGCAATCAAATCGGGCCCCCGGCCTTTTTATGTGTATGAATCGCCCCCGCTTGGCGATATTGTCAACGGAATGCTGAAATTTTCGAATAATTATTATGCTGAAATGCTTTTTAAAACAATTTCGGGAGTCCAGGATTCAGGCGGGGGGTCATGGGAAAAATCTTCACGTATTGCGTCAGCCTGGTGGAAGGAAAAGGGGCTGCCTGGGGCGCCGGTCATTAAAAATGGGTCGGGAATGGGAAACTGTAATCGTATAAGTGCGATGCAGCTTGTTGCGCTCCTGAAATATGTTTGGGACCAGAAAGCTTATTTGCCCGAGTACCTTAACTCATTTCCCAACGCCGGTGTTGACGGGACATTGGTTTCCAGATTTAAAGAATCGAGGCTTAAAGGGTATGTGAGGGGGAAAACCGGTACATTGAACGATTTTGGAGTAAGCACGTTGTCGGGCTACGTGCTTCTGCCGAAGGGAAACTATGCGTTTTCAATTTTATTCAATTCCATGAACTCAAAATATCCCTATATTAATTGGGAAATGCAGCAGAAAATCCTTGAGTTGATTGTTCCAAATAGTAATCAATAACTCCTCCCATTGAACGAATTCCTATTGGAACGCTATTATAACCTGTATCATCTGGATTGTATTATTTTTCTAATAGCGAGTGGTCTAAAAAACAGCGCAAAAAAAAAGAAAATAGCCAAAGGACGATACAATTATGGTAAATGGCATGTTCACCGACCGTGTTAAAAAAGTCATGCAGATAGCGCGTGAGGAAGCCGTGCGCCTGGGTAATGATTACGTGGGCACGGAACACCTCTTGCTGGGTCTTGTCAAGGAAGGCGACGGCGTGGCCGTGGCGGTTCTGCGCAGCATGAGCGTTGACCTTGAGGAGCTTTCCGCGAACATAGAAAAAGCGATAACATCCACGGGCGGCATGATGACCATCGGGCAGATGCTGCCTTTTACGCCGCGCGCCAAGAAAGTGTTGGAAATCGCCGCCAACGAAGCGCGCTCGATGTCGCATAAATATATCGGCACCGAGCACCTGCTTCTGGCGCTCATGAAAGACACCGAATCCACGGCGTCGAACGCGCTGGGCTCCGCGGGCCTTGAATATGAAAAAGTGAAGGAAGAAATCAACAGGGTCCTTCGCGGCGGCGAGACCGCTTCCACTCCCAAGGAAAAAAGCAAGACGCCCTTTCTTGACCATTTCGGACGCGATCTTACCGCGCTGGCGCGGGAGGGAAAACTGGACCCGGTCATCGGCCGCGAAAAGGAGATCGAACGCGTCGTTCAGATCCTTTCGCGCAGAAAGAAAAACAATCCCGTGCTCATCGGCGAGCCCGGAATAGGAAAGACCGCCATCGTCGAGGGGCTTGCCCAGAAGATCGTTGAAAAAAGCATCCCGCAGGTCCTTGAAAGCAAACGCGTGGTGAACCTTGACATGGCGTCGATCGTCGCGGGGACGAAATACAGGGGCCAATTCGAGGAGCGGATCAAGGCGCTCATGGTTGAGCTGCAGAAAAACGACAATGTCATTATTTTCATCGACGAACTCCATACCATCGTGGGCGCCGGCGGTTCCGAAGGGAGCCTTGACGCATCGAACATATTCAA
>JBAVGL010000091.1:0-1642 GCA_049684795.1 Chitinivibrionales bacterium
CACGAAAAGCAAGGATTTTATCGGCTCGGCGGTCGTCGACGCCTCAACATTCCAAATCGCCACGACAAGCCAGGGCATGATCGCCAGGATTTTTAAAGACGAGGGAATGCCCGTAACAGCCGACGAACTGGTCGCTATCGTCGACACGGTACCGCTTGTCCTCAAGTTAAACGAACTTTCTTCGTCGATTTCTCAACT
This sequence comes from Chitinivibrionales bacterium, assembly GCA_049684795.1. GTDB lineage: Bacteria > Fibrobacterota > Chitinivibrionia > Chitinivibrionales > FEN-1185 > JBAVGL01. The sequence goes on from JBAVGL010000091.1 coordinate 199, forward strand.
CGATCAGACCATCGCCGCTAAAAAAGCCGAAATCGAATCGCAGGATTTCGACGTTAAGGGAGCGCAGCGGGAATATCGCCGGATTTCCGACTTGGTTGACAAGGGGGCTTTGCCGTCCCAGCAAAAAGATAACCTTCAGACCCAATTTGAATCCATAAGCCTTAAAATGAAGGCCAACAAACTTACGCTTGAAAGCTTGTTTAAGCAGGAAAGAACGTTGAGCGACCAGATTTCCGAGATCAAAGACCAGCTTAAGCGTTGCTATGTTAGAGCTTCAAGCGCGGGGGTTGTTCTTACGCGCTATAAAAACCCCGGCGAAGTGGTAATGCCGGGAAACCCGCTTTTTGAAGTGGGGAAATACGATACCATGCAAATCGATTTTTATGTGACCCAGCCCATGCTGCCCGGATTTCGCTTAGGTCAAACCGTACGCATTCGACTCGACGATGCTACGGACAAGCGCAAGGAAGACTTTCTTGCGGCGCGCGTCAGTTGGATCGGTGAAGACGCGGAATTCTCGCCGAAAAATATTCAAACTCGCGAAAGCAGGAACGAACTCGTGTTTAAAATAAGGGCATTGGCCCCTAACCCGGACAAACGGTTCAAACGAGGGTTGCCCGTTGAAGTGTGGCGATAGAACGGAAAAAATGGTCAGTGGAACCATCCGTATCAGTTTCCAACCTGGCAAAAAACTTCGCGGGCGAACATGCCCTGGCGGGCATAAGCTTCATCGTGCCCCGCGGATGTTTGTTCGGGTTGGTGGGCGCCGATGGCGCGGGCAAAACGACGCTGCTGCGGATTTTGACCACGCTGTGTGATTTTGACAAAGGCGAAACGCTGGTCCTTGGAAAGGACGTGCTGAAACACTTCCTGGATTTAAGAAAACGGATCGGCTATATGCCGCAGAAGTTTTCGCTCTATCAAGACCTCACGGTCCGGGAGAATTTGATTTTTTTCGCGGATATTTTCGGCGTCAAAAAATCCCAAAGAAAAGAGCGCATGGACCGGCTGCTTTTATTTTCGCGTCTGGGGCCGTTTCAAAACAGGCGCGGCCGCGATCTTTCGGGCGGAATGAAACAAAAGCTCGCCTTGTCATGCATCCTTATACACACACCCGAAATACTTTTTTTAGACGAACCGACAACCGGCGTAGACCCCGTTTCGCGCAGGGAATTCTGGGAAATTCTGTTCGATTTGAAAAAGCAAGGAATCACCATTATCGTGTCAACGCCCTATATGGACGAAGCCCAGCGCTGCGACGAGCTGCTGTTTCTTCACCAGGGGGCGATCATGAAACAAGGCCCGCCCGCCGATTTACTCGGCGCATATCCGTGCAAACTTTTTTCCGTGGAAAGCGGCGAAGGCCCCCTATCGTGCGCGCATGACGCAATAATCCCCGGATATGACGCGCTGCTCTATCCCGCGGAAGGCAATTTACACGTTG